>NZ_QPJN01000004.1:0-107805 GCF_003338615.1 Halanaerobium sp. DL-01 | reverse complement strand
CTCAGCTCCTGTTGTTTTTATACATTCTTCTATCGCAGGGCCTGGAACTCCATCTCTGTCACCTAAAATAGCAACTTTTTTCCCTTCGAGCATTATCTGACACCTCCATATATTTTTTGAATAATTAAATTTTAATTTTTAAAATAAATATTTTAATATCCTCTAGCAGTAAGTTTGTTAAAACCTAATTCATTAGTCGAAGCCATAATTGCCTGAATTTCAACTGAAATTGATCCATCTTCTCCAAGGCTTCCATCAAAACCACCTGCAATAATATCAGCAAATTTTTGATGTCCAATAACTCTGTCCATTGGAGGAAGTGTTATAACTTCATTTGCATTACCAGCAGTTACAACAGCATCACCGGCAGGATCAGCATCGGCAAGGGACTGGGAAGCTCCATCTCTTCCAGCATATTCATCTGTAATAAGCACAGTTTTAATTCCCTTTTCTTCAAGCTTGGTACAGTTCATAATTAAATCAGCATCGGGATTACCAAAACCTTCTTCTGATATGATTGCTGCATCCAGTCCAATCATTTCTGCCAGTTTAGCAGTATAATTGGATGATCTAACTTTATCTGCAAGTGTAACATTTTCATTTGTAATAATTACACCAATAAAGTTATATTTTTCACCATGATACTTATAAAGATCTTCTATTACAGGATTATTTAAATGAATATATGTTGCATTTTTATCACAGGCAGATACACAATTCCCACTTATAATTGCTCCATCCATTATTTCAGTTGGAGAAATTAAAGTTGGAATAATTTCTTTTGCATCAACACCATAGACATATGTGTCATGTAAAAGGCCCTGACTCTGAAGCATATAAACATAACCTACTTTAGGAAGATCCGGATACTCTGCAGCAGCTTCCAGATATGGTTTATGTTCATAAACTTCTACTTCATCCGGCTCAATATCTACGGCAGCTTTTCCTAAATAAGTAGCAGTTTTTAAACCAACCATTCTTATTATTTCTTCATGTTCATGCTGTTTTATATCCTCTTTTACATCACAGTCAACTACAAGATTGTGAGTTTTAGAGAATGGTGTATAGTCTGCACCAGGGCCAGACATATCAATTATACCTTCCTGAAAACCTACAATATCCCCAGTAGTTACAACGGCTGCACCCTTTAATACATTAGTACGACCAGATCCGACCATATCTTCGCCGGCTATAAAGCCTGGAAAAATTCCTCCTTCTCCTTCAACTTTTACTCTGGGTTCAATAACATCCTTTACAGGAATTATTCGTACACTATCACCAGGGTGAACAATATCTAAATTAATATCTATTATTCTGCTGTCTTCTCTAATAAGTTCCAGCAGCTCTTCTTTATTGATATAAAGTGTAGAAGAAGAAACTTTAGTTTCATCAGCAAACTCAATGTCATCAATCTTAATCTTACCAAGTTCTAATTTCATATTTTTCACCTCCCTTTAATAATTAAATCACTTCCTGCAGAGTCTGTTCTATATCTTCAACTTCCAGATCTTCTCCAGAAAGATGTTCAAGCTTTTCTCCATCTTTATAAAAAACTATAGATGGCAGGCCCAGCACCTTTTGACCTATTGCAAGTCTCCTGTTTCCTTTAATATTTAATTTGGCAAACTTTACTTTGTCTGAATATTTCTCAGCCAGTTCTTCAACATCAGGCATAATCTCAAGACAGCGATCACAGCTGTCACTCCAATAATCAACAGCAACAAGACCGTCAGCTTGAAGCACTTCCTTTTCAAAATTATCCTTGCTTAATTCTAACAAATTATTACCTCCTTTCTCATAATTATCTAATTCTTCAGGGCAGAGTCAATTAAGGTTAGATCAATGACCTGGTAATCTTTTTTAATTTTGTTTGAATATTCTCTCTTTTTGTGGTTATGACTGAACTGTGCAAGCTTTGCAATTGCATTTTCTATAGTTTCCAGACTATAATAATCAAATTTTTCTCCAGAAACTAAAACAATACTTCTGTAGGGGTTTTGCGCAGGCTTTACACTACCCGCCAGCGGGTGAGATATAAGTGCCCAGTTTTTGTGCACCATATCTCTACATTTTTTGTACACATCAGAGAGATCCTCAACAAAAATTATTTTTAAATCCTTATATTTTTTTTTGATAAGTGGATTATTTGTTACAATTACTTTATTATTCATAAACTCCTCCTGAAGATAAAAAACAGAGCAGCATTGAGAAAACTATTCTCATCACTGCTCTGTCCTTAATACCTGAGAGATTATCTGTATAATAACAGAGTGCTCCTTCGGTGTTTTCAAAAACAAACTTTCCAGAGTTGTGTCCAGACATGGTCCTTTTACCTGAGAGTTTCAATCTTTATGCTGAGAAATAAAGATCTTACCCCTTCGGTGGTATTTTTTAATACTCTCTCCCATATCCTTCAAACACCATATTTTCTTTTAGATAAATATTTCACAAAGTCCTTACATCAATAATTATATATAAACATATATATTTTGTCAATAGATTTTTAAAATTTTTTTTGTTTTTATTCAGATAAATCAAAAATGGTATCCTTACATACTGTAACTTTTATACTTATTTTCCAGTAGACCAATTATTGCTGCCAGCGCATTTTTTCTGAATCTACTGTACTGCCCCAGCGCCATTTTGCTGGATCAGTAACATTCTCCACTTCTTTAGCCGGCCTTCTTAAAAGCACAGCTTTTAATTTACCTACTTCAGAAGAGATGCTCCATTTTTCTCCATAATCTCCATATTTATAATCTGATTTTTTTCTAATAAAGTATCTATAATAATAACCCCAAAATTTTCCAGACAATTGATACATCTCAGTATTGTGCTTTTACCGGAACCACTTGCCCCTATGATTACAATAACTTCTCCCTTTTTTATTTCTAAATTAATGTCATTTAGAACATGTAAATCTCCAAACCATTTATTTACACCTTTAAATTTAATAATTTTAATCACCTCCATTAAAAAATATATAAAAAAGTCCCCGCTCTTAATAATAATAAGAGACGAGGACTGCCCGTGTTACCACTCCAGTTGACAAACATATTTCATTTATCCACTCATTAACTTTAACACAGATTTGTGTTTTTATCTATCTGTTCATTTTTGTGAACTTATATGTCATGTTTATGAACCTTTGATAAAACTCCTCCAGGGTACGCTTCACTTTGATCTTAAGTCCAGACTCTTATCTGTTCTGGATTGCTGTGTTCTACGATTAAAACCACTCTCCCCTTCTCAGGATTTATCTATTAATTTTTATTTAATTTTTTATAATTATATATTGGTTCTCCCACAAAAAGGGTATTTGCGTCTCTAACTCATTTTTCGATCAAACTAAAATTCGTTGACAGGAGAAATAAAGACTTCCTAATCAAATGAGACGCCCTGCTTCAGGATTACCTCAGCACATCATGTGCTGAGGTCTTATTTCTCTTTTTAACTCATTAAAATTGCACCACAGGCACTACGTATTTAACTAATTCGTACAAGCACTGCTTAAGGTTGATTAACAAAAAATGCCTAATGTTCCGCAAATACCCTTTTTGTGTACACATCATATTTACTTATGAGAAAATACAAGCCTTTTTTAAAATAAAAATATTCTGAATTTTCAATTATATAATTAACAATATTTATACCATCCTTATTCTCTTTTCCCTTCACTATTTAACTGTGACTTTTATTATCGAACTTTGAATTATATAATTTTGAGAAAGCAGTTCTCCCATCAGCAGATATTCCCCTTCAGGTATATCTGTAAAATTTAAATTAACATTAAACGACAAACTATCTCCTGACGGAAGTTTTATTTCCTGAAATGCCTGTCTAAACATTTTATCTGCTGACCACTGATAGACAGCAGAATACTTATAGTTTTTTATGATCTCGGATAACTCATAATCGAGATTAAATAAATAAAAATCGAATTTTTTACTTGAAGTGAAAATTAATTTGATATCCTCACTGTTTATATTACTAATTTTAAATACAATTTCCTCTTTATCTGTTCTTGAAAATGTAGTTTCTTCTAAAATCATCTCCACTTTAATCTTTTCATCTTTAGATATATTATCCGAATCAGAATCAGCTGAAACAAAATTTACTGATAAAAATGCAAATACTAATATAAAAATAAAAACAATACTCTTTTTACCCATATTAACCCCCTTTGATAAACTGAATTACAATTTTGTTTTAAAAATAGATTTTAATAAGCTGAAATCCGAAATTAAACATCAATAAATTTCCAGCGTCCACTTCTAAATCTGTAAACAACATAACTTCCCCGCATAATCCAGTCAATAACCATTGCAATCCAGGCACCTTTAAGCCCCAGCCCCAGAGGATGAACTAAAATATAACCTAAAATAAGTCTAAATATCCAGCTGGAAACAGCAGTACTGTAAAATACAGCTTTAGTATCACCAGCCCCTCTTAGTGCACCGGCAAAAATAAAATGTGTCCCCATTGGAATCTGCGAAAAGGCAATAATTCTGAGGTTAATAGAAGCCAGCTTAATAATATCCGGATCATCTGTATAAAGTTTTACCAGATATTCGGGGAAAAAAAGAAATATTACTGCCATAAACCCCATTATTAATGAACCTATTTTCCATGCTTCGTATGTACCTTCTTCAGCACCATCCGGATTGTCTGCTCCCAAATTTTGTCCAACAAGAGTCGTTGCAGCAACAGCAATACCAAATCCCGGCATATAGGAAATCGACTCTGCATTATTTGCAATCTGATGTGAAGCAAAAGCAGTAGTTCCAAGAGAAGAAATTACTCTAACAAAAAGCAGCTGAGCAAAACGTCTTACTGATTCCTCCATTGCAGTAGGAATGCCAATTTTTAAAATTCTCTTTAAAAGTTCAAAATCTAATTTAAAGAATTTTTCAAACTCCATTTTAATGGAACTTAAAGAAGACAGTGCTATAATAAAAAAGATAACTCCACCACCAGCTCTGGCCAGAGTAGTAGAAATAGCAGCTCCGTTTAAACCAAGTTCTGGAAAACCAAAATTTCCAAATATAAGTAGATAATTACCAACCACATTAACAATGTTCACCACTATGTTTACTTTCATGGGAAGTTTTGTTTCTCCTGCCCCCCGCAGTGCAGCAGTTATTATAAATCCAATTACCATAAACACATAGCCAGGCATCATAATTCTAAAATAACCTGTTCCAAGTTTGTTAACTTCCTGATCTGCTCCCATAAGTGAAAGTATATTAGGAGCACTTAAATAAAAAAAAGCAGCAATCAAGAAACTTATTACCCCTGCCATTAAAATTGACTGCTGCAGAACATTTCCTGCTTTTTTGACTTTATTGGAACCAACAAATCGGGATACCAGTGCCGTTGTACCTACTCCAAGTGCTGAAGCAAACGCAGTAGAAAAAAATAGCGGCTGCATTGTCAGACCAATTGCTGTAACAGAAGAAGCTCCCAAACGCCCAACCATCATCATATCTACAATATATGTAATTGTTGCAAGCGACTGCTCGGCTATAACCGGCCAGGCAAGTTTTAATATTAATTTTTTTGCTGAAATATCTTCCCCTATAACTGCCTTTTCAAGTCCTTTTTCTTCTGCTGACACTAAATCCACCTTCTCAATTTTCTATCTCTAAATTTTCCTAATTATAGGTGACTATCTGATTATTTTATTCTTCTTTATAAAAAAATTGAATGATGTCTAAAAGTCAAAAAAACTCTACACTTTATTTGAACGGAAAAATATTAAACTTCACACTGTTCATTAAAATTAAGAGTATCATCCTTCACTATTTCTGTTATTTTCGGATGATAGCGGTTATTGGAACTTGCTTTTAAATCAAAAAGCCTTAATATCAAAAATGACAGAGGAAAAGATACAACTGATCCTAATATACCCGCAATTTCTTCATTAACGATAAATCCAAAAAACAATGATATACCTGCAAAATATCCCATAATAAGTGCAATTATTGGAACAAGATAAACAATCATAGAAGCAAATAAAATCGGTCTAGCCTCCATCTCAAGTATAACTGTTTCTCCAGGTTTTACTCCAATTGGATCATCAACCAAAACCTCCATTTCTTCAATTTCATGGCTTTGTTCCCCCAGCAGACACTGTTTATTACATTTACTGCAGGCAGAAGCTCTTTCTATCCGTACAAGACTTTTATTATTTTCATTTTTTAAAACTTTGGCAAATTCCTTCATAGTTTCACCTCATTTAATATATTATACTTTGAGCGGAAAGAAAAATCAATTAAATAGACTGCATCTTCTGCACTCAGAACATTTAGAAAATATATAGCTGTTACATCTAGGGCATTTTATTTTTTTGATTTCTTTTATTTTGAGACCACAAGTTGGACATGTTATTTCCTGTTCTAGTTTATCATTATCTATACTGCAGTTTTTCATAAAGATTCTCCTTAAATAATTTTGTAAAATTAAAATATAAGTAAATTAACTATACCACCTGTAATAAAAGCTGTTATCCAGCTTCCAAACCAGATATAAACTGCTTCTTTTAGACTTCTTTCCTTAATCATTACCATCATTGCAGCAATACATGGTACAAATAAAGTCAGTGTAATTAGAGAAACTGTAATCTGATCTGATGTAAGAGAAATCGAAGTTAAACCAGCAGCCCCAAAATCTCTTCTAATTATTCCCATAATAAATGCTGTTGTAGTTTCTGCAGGAAGACCAAGCCAGTCGGTAATAAGTGGACTAGTGAAAGTGATAACTGTATTTAAAAATCCAGTAGTTTCCATGATCGTTATCAATGCTGCACCAAGAACAAAAATTGGGCCAGCCTCTCTGACAAATGCAGCTGTCTGCTGATATGTCTTTTTAAGCACATTAAGTATTTTTGGCAGCCTTATTGGAGGCAGATCTATTAACAAATCACTTGACTCACCAGGTAACACTTTATTGAGAAATGTTCCCGCAAGTACATAAATAATAAAAATAGTAAGAACATAAACTACAACATAAAATAAATCCAATTTTGCAATCAAACCAGCTATTACTCCTAGCTGTGCTGAGCATGGTATAGCAAGTCCAAGCAAAAATATAGCAATAATTCTTTCCCGATTTGTGCCGAGTAATCTTGTAGTAATAGTAGCCATAGTAACACAGCCAAAACCAAGCAGCATCGGAATTATTGCGCGTCCATTTAGTCCAATTTTTTGCAGAAATTTATCAACAAGAACAGCTATTCTGGGCAGATAACCTATATCTTCCAAAATAGAAAGCATTAAATAAAATCCAGCTACAAGCGGCATTAATAGGCCAAATATATATGTTGCCGACATAGTTAAAACTCCAAATTCTCCTGCCAACAAATTTCCAATAAAATTATCTAGACCCAATGTTGAAGAAATAACTGATCTAATAAAAGGTTCATAATACCCCATAAAAAACCAGCCTTCAGTAAATTCTATAACATATTGTGCCACAAAAACTCCAATAAACTGATAAATTAAAAATAAAAGGGCTAACAGCATAGGAATACCTGTTGCTGGTTTAACCATATATTGGGCAATCGATGCAGCAAAACTATTTTGTGTTAAATTATAGCTGACAATTTCAGCAGTTATCATATCAACTCTTTTTCTTCTCAATGTATATATTTCTTCTCTTAATTTAGGATAATCAGCTCCATATTTAGATACCATAGACTCATCTTCTTCTAGAAGCATAACAGCTTCTGGAGATGAGCCTGTATCAGTACTGACATTTTTATATAACTGGTTTAATTTATTATCTTCTGAAAAAATTTTATTTCCTCTGCAGGCTGAATCTATTTTTTCCTTCAGCTCAAAAAGGCCTCTATCTTTAGCAGCAGCAGTTGGTACAACCGGAACACCTAGTTTATTTTCTAGATTTTTTATATCTATTTCAATATTATTTTTTTCCGCTTCATCCATCATATTTAGAGCAACAATAACTCTTTTATCCATATCAATAAGCTGCTGTGTTAAAAATAAATCTCTTTCCAGATGACTTGCATCTACTACATTAATTATTATATCTGCAGAAATAATAAAATCTCTGGCTACTCTTTCCTCATCATTTATAGAGCCCACTCCATAAACTCCAGGTGTATCATATACAGCATAATTTCCCATCCTACCACTGCTGATATCAAGTGTAGTTCCGGGATAATTAGAAACACTAACATATATTCCTGTCAAGTAATTAAAAAATATTGATTTACCTACATTAGGATTACCTGCAAGAACAATTTTTTTCTCAGCCTCAATATTGCTGTCTATATTTATCTGGCTGCCCTGATCCATTAAAAAATTTCCTTCTCTTTCTCTTTAATAGATATTTTTTCCGCCATTTTTCTTCCAATCGCTATTTCCTGCAGATTTTTCTTCAAAATTACAGGTCCACCTGGAAGACGACCTGCACATTCTATTTCAGACCCTTCACCTATTCCAAAACGAAGTGCCTGCATCCTTGTATTTTTATCATTTATTTTTTCTATTATAAATTTTTCACCATATTTAATATCTGCGAGGGTCATTTTTTTACCTCCTAATATATTCTATATTCATTATAATGAAAACGATTATCAATGTCAATATATATTTGATAAAAATACTAGAGTTTTTGTCAGGTATAAAAAGCACAGCCCATATTTCAGTTTTATGTTCATAATTGAACATAAATATCAACCATAAATATGAGCTGTGTGAACATTTTATTCTAATTTAAACTTCTCTATAAGGGATCTTAAATGCTGTGCCATATTTTCCATTTCATCTGCAGAAGCAGATATCTGCTCAACAGTTGCACTCTGCTCTTCTGCAAGAGCTGATACCTCTTCAGCACTTGCAGAATTGTTTTCTACCGCACTGCCGACAGAATCAACAGAATGATTGATCATATCAATGATATCATCCAATTTATTAGCAAAATTCTTCATCTCATTGACTTTATTTTTAGTATTATTGGAAGCTTCAACCATTTGATTCAAAGAATCTCCTGCTTGATTAATTATAGAAATCTGTTTTTCTACTTCCTCAATATTTGTATCCATAGAATTTACAGTAGCAGTTGTCTCAGACTGTATATCTTCAATTAAACTGGTAATCTTAGTTGTTACTTCAGAAGATTCTTCAGCTAGTTCTCTTATTTCTTCTGCAACAACAGCAAAACCTCTTCCCTTTTCCCCTGCTCTTGCAGCCTCAATAGCGGCATTAAGTGCTAGAAGATTGGTCTGCAACTTTGAGGCTCTGATCAGCATTTTCTTTTAAAGTTTTTCCTTCATTATCAAGCTGCACAGCTGCTGTTTTCATATTTGTTATTTCTCTCCCTATATCTTCACTGCCCTGTGCAACTTCAGTAATACTGTTAGCAATTTCCTCAGAACTTTTACCAGTTTCCTCAGAAACAATATTCAATTCTCCAGCAGCAGTTACAACCGCATCGGAATTATCATTGATGTTGAAAATTAATTTCTTTAATGTATCTACCATTGTATCATTTATAAAAATAGCTAAAAGTGTACTGTCGATTCCATGTCCAGAAACATCAAAATAATAAACCAGATACTGATCAAAAAGGACTCATTGATTCATGATCAATCTCTATCACATTGCAATAATCTCCTCCAATATATTCAGCTGGACGATAATAGGTGCTGACTATAATTTCTCCAGTTTCAGGAAGTTTTTTGTGCAGCATCCTCTGATGAACATCTCTAGCTTTTTTAAATTTTCTTTTTATATTTTCTTCTAAATCAAATATGTTTTTATTTTTTTCTTTTATCTCATTTTTTAAAATCTTAATCCTGTTCAATAAATTATCCAGCAAATAATTAAAAAATATTAGTGATGCTGTAATAAAAAAAATAATATAAATAAAATTAAAAGTAAATATATAATAAAAAATAACTGTTAAAAATAAAAATACAGACAGCAATACAACCAGTTTTTTAATATTAAAATTTTCTTTCTGCACCTACTATTCCCCCCCCACTTTACAACTACAAACGATTAAAATGCATATTTTTAAAACCTTTTTTTAGACGAGTTAAACAAATTTTGGAATATTGATATTTTAAAATAGATATATCAATCTGTCATATATTCTTTTAATGCTGCATATCTTGAACGAAAAAGTTTTCATGGCTGATTTCATTTTTTATCAGCTGATCAAATAAAGCTTCTGCTTTTTTATCATCTGTCTGCTCTTTTAATTTTCTATATTTTTCTTGTGCAGCAATTTCATCATCGATAGCTTCTAAAATACCTTCAAGCACTTTATTCATTATATATCTCCTCTCTTATTGAATAAAAAAAACATAAAATACCATAAATATAAGTTTTTTAATCAATATATTTCTTCTCTAAAAAATTATGATATCCTTTGTTATTGTAAAAAATAAATAAATAATCTATTAAACAAAAAGCTCTCCTGTTAAGAGCCGATACAGCATCTATTATTCAGGAGAGCAAAAGAACTATATTAAGATTATTTAATTACTAGATTAACAAGTTTTTTTGGAATTACTATCGTTTTTATCAGTTCACTGTCCTTTAGATAGGACTTTATTTTATCCTGATTGAGAACTGCAGTTTTTAGATCACTTTCAGATATATCGGAATCAACAGAAATTTTATCCCTTACTTTACCATTAACCTGAATGACAATTGGAATTTCGTCTCTTACAAGGGCTGACCTGTCATATTCCGGCCAGCTCATCAGATGAATACTTTTTTCTTTATCAAGCTTCTCCCACAGTTCTTCTGTAATAAATGGTGCAAATGGAGCCAACATTAAAAGAATATTCTCAGCAGTTTCTTTTAAAAGTGCTTTATTAATATCTGCTGCTTCCCTTTCATTTAAATATGAATAAACTTCATTTGTAAGCTCCATAATTGCACTTATTGCAGTATTAAAATTAAGCCGTTCTCCAACATCTTCAGTAACCTTTTTAAGACTGGCATGGAGAGTCCTATAAAGTTTTTTCCCACCTTTATCAAGATTATCTCTACTTATGTCAGATGATCCACTTTTAATGATTTCTATATTTTCTGTTACAAACCTCCATACACGGTTTAAAAATCTTTCTGCACCTTCAACTCCTTTGTCACTCCACTCTAAATCTTTTTCTGGCGGTGAGGCGAAAAGTATAAATAACCTTGCAGTATCTGCACCATATTTTTCTAATGTTTCTTCTGGATCAATTACATTACCTTTAGATTTCGACATTTTAGCACCATCTTTAAGCACCATACCCTGTGCAAGCAAGTTAGTAAATGGTTCAACTGCTTCTGTCATGTCCATATCATGAACAACTTTAGTAAAAAATCTAGAATAAAGCAGATGCAGTATAGCATGCTCTATTCCACCAACATATTGATCTACTGGAAACCATTTATCAGCATTTTCCTTACTAAAAGGAAAATCATCGTTTTTAGAATCACAGTAGCGCAAAAAGTACCAGGATGAATCCACAAAAGTATCCATTGTATCTGTTTCTCTTCTGGCCGGGCCACCACAATCAGGGCAGGTAGTATTAACAAATTTGTCAACATATTTAAGTGGTGATTCACCTGTAGGTTTAAATTCTACATCATGAGGAAGTTCGACAGGTAGATCAGATTCTGGCACAGGAACTGTGCCACATTTTTCACAGTATACTACAGGTATTGGAGCCCCCCAATATCTCTGTCTGGAAATCAGCCAGTCTCTCAGTCTGTAATTAACTTCCAGCTCAGCTATTCCCTCTTTTTCAAAGTCTTCAGCCATCTTATCAAATGCTTCCTTAACACTCAAACCATTATATTGTTCAGAATTAATCAAATAACCATCACCATCATATGCTGTTTCCATTTCTTCTGAAGCAAGAATTTCTTCTCTATCTTTAGGCTGAATTACAACTCTAATAGGCAGGTCATATTTTCGTGCAAAATCAAAATCACGCTGGTCATGGGCCGGAACTGCCATTATTGCGCCGGTACCATAGCTCATCAATACATAATTAGCGATCATAATTGGAATTTCTTCATTATTTACAGGATTAATTGCATATCCACCGGTAAAAATTCCCAGCTTTTCTGATTGTGGAGATGTTCTTTCCATCTCTTTCTGCTTTTTTGCTTTTTCTATAAATTCTTTAACTTCAGCTTCCATTTCTGTACCCTTTGTCATCTCTTTTATAAGTGGATGTTCTGGTGCCAAAACCATATATGTGGCACCATAGAGGGTATCAGGTCTTGTTGTAAAAACTTCCAACTCTTCATCCATATCTTTTATGGGAAACTTGATTCTCATACCTTCACTGCGGCCAATCCAGTTTTTCTGCATAATTTTAACTTTTTCCGGCCAGTTATCCAGAAGATCATGATCATTTAAAAGTCTTTCCGCATAATCAGTAATTTTTAAAAACCACTGTTCTAATTCCCTCATATTTACCTCTGTGCCGCATCTTTCACAGGCATTATTTACCACCTGTTCATTTGCCAACACAGTTTCACAGCTGGGACACCAATTTACAGCAGACTCTTTTTTATAAGCCAGATCATTTTTGTACATCTGAACAAAAAACCACTGTGTCCATTTATAATAATCTTCTGCGGCAGTAGTCACCTCTTTATCCCAGTCATAACTTAATCCCATTGCTTTCATCTGCCTCTTCATATTAGCAATATTATCCCAGGTCCATTCTTTAGGATGAATATTTCCATATTTGATAGCTGCATTTTCTGCTGGAAGACCAAAAGCATCCCAACCCATAGGATGAAGAACATTATAACCCTGCATCCTCTTGTATCTTGCTATCACATCTCCAATAGAATATACCCTGACATGTCCCATATGAAGATTCCCCGAAGGATATGGAAACATTTCTAAAACATAATAATTTTCTTTTTCTGGATCCTCTCCTGTTTTGTGAAGATCAGAGTCTTCCCATCTTTTAAGCCACTTTTTTTCTACCTTATTAAATGGATAAAAATCCTGCAATACAACTCACACTCCTTATAATATATTTGAATTTTTAAATTAAAAAAAAGCCCCCGAAAAAAACAGGGACGGATTAAATCCGTGGTACCACCCTAACTTGGCAAAAAACCCACTCATTTGTGTTTAACGCACACAGCGCAGCTGACTCAATATTTATCAGCTGGACTCAGAGATGAGTTCGAAAAATTCAAGTATCGATTTACACCAGCCATCGACTCTCTTTAAACAGGAATTTTTCTACTACTTCTCTTCACAGTCTTATCTATACTTATCTATACTATATTACCTGCTATTATATTAATAATAGTCTAAAAAGTCAAATTTATGTCTGCCTCTCTTCTTTCCTCAATATCTTTTCTGCATCAGCCCATAATCTGTCCAAATCATAGTATTCTCTTTCTCTCTTCTGAAATATATGCACAACAACATCAGCATAATCCATTAATACCCAGCGGGCATCATCAAGACCTGCCACTTTTTTATATTCAATATTTAACTCACTAAGCTTTTCGTCAACAGCTCTGTAGATAGCCCTAACCTGCTTGTCAGAATTTGCACTGCAGATTACAAAATAGTCTGCAATAACTGTCAGCCCTTCCAGGTTTAATATTTCTATATCTTCAGCTTTTTTATCATCAGCTGCTTCTGCTGCCAGTAATGCTGTCTCTTTAATAGAAATTTCTTTACTCATTATTTTCCTCCCCAATTAACTGCAGATAATCAGAACCAATAATTATATCTATACCGCTTTTTTCTTTGGGTTTAAACTGCATTTTTCCATTGATTAATTCCTTTATTCCTTCTGCAGTATCACGGTCTTCTTTAGAATAATATATTATCTCTGTTTGTTTGTAATTAAAATTATCTGCATTAGATGTTTTTTTTACTTCGAAACCATATTTTTCTAGTTTTTCGGCTAAATCACCAGCCATGCCGGGAACTCCATTACCATTAAAAATAGAAAGTTTATAACTGCTGTTTCTAATATAAGATTTATCTCTAATTAAATTATCAACCATTATTTCTACTTCTTCTCTATCAGGCAGCCAGTAGCTTACTCCAGAAATATATTTTGGCTCTCCTGGCAGCATTTCAATTTTTATCTTATTTAAATCTACCTCTTTGGCCAATGATAAAAAGGGGGTGATATCCTGTAAGGGTATATTTGTTTTTACAGAATCATTTAACTCTTTAATAATCCCCGGCAATTTAGGAATGATTGTCGGAGAAGTTCCTTTTTCAATAACTGCATTCAAAAATTTCTGCTGTCTGGCCACTCTTCCAATATCACCCATTGCTATATCCCGGTATCTTACATACTGAAGCGCTTCACTTCCGCTCAGATTCTGTCTGCCGGGCTTTAAATTTATATATAATCCACCCGCCTTATCAACATAATATAGATGACTTTCAATATTTATTTCTACACCACCAATTAAATCAATAATGTTTTCAAATCCTTTAAAATCAGTTTCAACATAATAATCTATTGGTATATCAAGAAAATTTTCCACAGTTTTTTTGGTAAGTTTTATACCACCATAGGCATGAGTAGAATTAATCTTCCCATAGTTCTTTCCCGGTATCTTAACTCTTGTATCTCGTGGAATAAATATAATACCTGCTTCTTTTGTATCTATATTAAAACTGGCCAGAATAATAGTATCAGCTCTGGAAGGTCCATTTATTTCAGAATCATAACCAATTATTAAAACATTTATCTTTTCTTTTTTAAATGGACTGCTGTTTAAAATACTGAAGTCATTATTAAAAAAAATAGAACCAGCTATGCCGAAAAGAAAAAAAATCAAAATCAATAAAATATATTTACTTTTTTTAAACTTACCACCCATATTATATGCTCCTCTCAATACAGCAAGAATCTGTTTCTAAGCATTACAGTATTTGGATGTATAATTTTTGCTGTCTCTAATTGATGCTGAACCATGCTGCTGCATATCTCAATAATACCTCTTGTGAAATCTTCAAAAATAATTTCTCTTATTTTTTCTACACAGGGAAAATTCCTATGTGGTTCAATAAAATCAGCTGCAAATATAATCAAAGCTGTAAGACACATATCTGGATGGCCCAGAGTGTGGTACCTTATCGCACTCAGAATTTCTTTATCATTAACTCCGAATTCTTTCTCTGCAATTACCGCCCCTGCTGGAGCATGTAATACAGCAGGTATAGACATTTCCAGTTTATCAACCTTCCATTCAGATTCAATAATTAATTTCTGCATTTCTTCCAGAGTTTTATTTTTGGCTATATCATGCAGAAAAGCTGCTTTTTCCACCTTATTAACACAAACAGCTTTATCCTCTGCCAGTTTTATTGCTGACTCTACAACACCAGCTGTATGTTTAAATCTTTCAGCATCCATTTTATTTTTTATCTTTTTAATAAATCCTTTTTTTCTCTCTAACATCAGATTCATCCCTAATTATATAAATTATTTTTTTCTATAAATCTTATCACCGGATCAGGGGTAAGATATCTTATTGAAAATCCATTTTTAAATTCATCACGTATCAGAGATGAAGATATATCTATATATGGTCCGAAAAATGCATAAATATTGTCTAAAAAGGGACTAAATTGTTCTTTTCCCATTATTTTATCTAAATCATAACCGGGTCTATTGACAGCTATAAATTTACCATTTTTTAATAGATACTCCGGTTCTTTCCAGTTGAAAATATTAGCAAGAGAATCTGCTCCAATAATAAAAAAAACCTCCTCAGCTTTTAAGACAGGCACAAATTCTCTGAGTGTTTTCACGGAATAAGAGTAATCCTGCTTTTCAATCTCCCAGGTGGAAATCCTAAAAAAAGGATTATCCTGAAGTGCAAGTTTCAGCATCTGAATCCTGCTTTTGTTATCAGAAATTTTTCCTTCAATTTTATGTGGTGGACTACCAGCAGGCATAAAAATAACCCGGTCCAGACTGAAGTGGCTCTGTACCTGCTCTGCCATAATTAAATGACCGTGATGAACCGGATCAAATGTACCTCCAAATATTCCGATTCTGCCTTTTGGACTGTTCATTTTTTCACCTCAATTATTATATACATATTTAATTATAATTGATATCTATCAGGCTTGCAAGTTAAGATCTGCAAAAACAGCTTTAATTTTTATATTAAAAAAAACCGAGTTACCCCGGTTTTTAATATTAAACTAAAGAGAAATGACATCTGTTGGTATGCTCTTCACTTACAATCTCTTCTTCCGGCTTTTTTTCACTGCAGATATTTTCTGCATATCTGCATCTTGTATGGAATCGGCATCCGGAAGGTGGATTAATAGGATTAGGCACTTCTCCTTTTACCTCAATTCTTTCTCTATCTGTAAATGGATCTGGAATTGGATTTGAATTTAAAAGCAGTTCAGTATAAGGATGAGCCGGATTGTTGAAAACTTTACTTTTTGGTCCTTTTTCAACAATCTCCCCTAAATACATTACTGCAACATGATCTGCCAGATAATCTACAACAGACAGGTCATGTGTTATAAATAGATAGCTTAGGTCTTCCCGTTTTTTTATATCTTTAAGCATTTTTAGAACCATTGCCTGAACAGAAACATCAAGAGCAGAAGTCGGTTCATCTAAAACAATAAAATTTGGGTTAAGAATAATTGCCCTCGCAAAAGCAATTCTCTGCCTCTGTCCACCAGAAAATTCATGTGGATAACGAAACATATGCTCTTCTCTTAAACCAACTTCATTTAGTACTTCCGCAATCCTTTTTCTGATCTCAGTTTCTTTAATACCTTTAAAATGAATTTTCATTCCCTCTCCAATAATTGTTTTAACTAATTTTTTAGGGTGAAGAGAATTATAGGGATCCTGAAATACCATCTGCATTTTCCGGCGGTACTCCATAAATTCCTTTTTGCTGAGATCAAGTACATTTTTATTATCCATTATTATTTCACCGGCAGAAGCATCTATTAGTCTTAAAATAGTTCTGCCCAAAGTTGTTTTTCCTGAACCAGATTCTCCCACAACAGCATAGGTGGAACCCCTAGGTACAGAAAATGTAACATCATCAACAGCTCTAACATATTTTGCTTTTGAAAATATATTTTCTTTTAATTTAAAGTATTTTTTTAGATTTTTAATTTCCATAATATAATCCTGCATTATTGGTCACCACCTTTATCAGAACTATAATTATAGCAGGCTACATAATGGTCTGGTTCAATCTCTTCAAAAGGTGGGAGCTCTACTTTACAAATATCAATTACATTGGGACATCTCTTATGAAAACGACAGCCCAAAGGAGGATCTACTAAATCAGGCACTGTCCCTTTAATAGCTTTTAATTCATCTATTCTACCTATTCTTGGAACAGCTTTTAATAATCCCTTGGTATAGGGATGAATAGGATTTCTAAACAGATTTTTTACTGAAGCATATTCCACAGAATTACCTGCATACATTACAAGAACCTTATCACAGAATTCTGCCACAACTCCCATATCATGACTAATCAACATTACTGCATTGCCCAGCTCACTTACTAAATCATCAAGCAGGCTGAGAATCTGGGACTGTATTGTCACATCAAGGGATGACGTGGGTTCATCTGCAATTAATAATTTTGGCTGTGGAGCCAGACCCATTGCAATCATTACACGCTGAGCCATACCACCACTTAATTCATGTGGATACATTTTCATCACACGTTCAGAATCCAAACCCACAAATTCCAACATTTCTGCAGCAGCTGGATACTGTTTTTTTATTCTGGTATTTTTCTTTTTAGCTATAACTTCTGCTATTTGAAATCCCACATTCATAACAGGATTTAAAGCAGACACTGGTTCCTGAAATATAATTGACATCTCATTCCCCCTTATTTTTCTCATCTCTGCTTCACTTAAATCCATCAAATTTCTCCCATCAAATATAATATCACCAGATAATATTTCACCTGGCTCTTCAATTAATCTCATAACTGACTTGGAAGTAACAGATTTACCACAACCTGTTTCTCCCACAACTCCCAAACGTTCCCCTTTGTTCATCCATAATTCAACACCATTTAAAGCTTTAATTACTCCTCTATAAGTATAAAAAACAACATTTAGATTTGATACATCTAAAAGATTAGCTCTAGCTTCCATTCAATTACCTCCTCAACCTTGGATCCAGCATATCTCTAATTCCATCACCTAAAAGATTAAATCCCAGTACCACTACTGCAATTGCTATACCCGGGAAGGTAGAGATCCACCACTGATCAATTAAGAAGGTTCGGCCATCACTAACCATTACTCCCCATTCAGGACTGGGTGGCTGAGCTCCTAAACCCAGAAAACCCAGACTGGCAGCTGTGATTATAATAGTACCCATTCTTAATGTTATTTGTACTAAAACTGGTGAAATACTCATTGGTAAAATATGCAGAAAAATTATTCTTAAATCACTTCCACCAATAGATTTTATACTTTCAATATATGGCTGTTTTTTCACTTTTATTGCTTCAGCCCTTGCCAATCTGGCATAAATCGTCCACATAACACAGGAAATTGCTATAATAACATTAACAAGACTTGGTCCAAGCATTGCTGCAAAAGCCATTGCAAGAATCAACCTGGGAAAAGCAAGAAACATATCTGTAATCCGCATTAAAATATCATCTACTATACCACCATAATAACCTGCTATTATACCTACACTTATACCAATAAATCCACTGACAAAAGTTATAATCAAAATAATCTGAACAGCCACTCTTGAACCATAAAGTACACGGGTATAAATATCTCTTCCAAACTGATCAGTTCCAAAAGGATGTTCCCAGCTTGGAGCCTGCAGCTTTACTGACATATTTTGCTCTATGGGACTGTATGGAGTCAAAAGAGGGGCAAATATCGCAGTAAGAATAAATAATGCAATAATAACTGTCCCTATAACTGCTAATAGATTTCTCTTCCAGAGATCTATTGTATGATTCAAGTCTTCAAAATAAGGTTTCATTCTTTTTAGCCATAATTCTTTTTTGGTTTTCGGAATAGTATCAATCTCTGCCATAAAATCACACCCTCATTCTTGGGTCTAAAACCGCATAAAGTATATCTACAATTAAATTAACCAGTGAATAAACAAAAGCAAAATATAATGTTCCACCCATAACAGAATTATAATCCAGAGATAAAAGCCCCTGAGTTATATACCTTCCCAATCCAGGAAGTGAAAACACAGTCTCAGTTAAAACTGCTCCTCCTAATAAACTGCCAAAAGTTAATCCAATTATAGTAACAGTTGGAATCAAAGCATTTCTCAGCGCATGCCTTATTATAACAACACTATTTTTTAACCCTTTAGACTTTGCAGTCATTATATATTCCTGTTTCATAACATCCAGCATACTAGAACGGGTTGTTCTAGCAATTGAAGCTGTCGCAAGAAACCCAAGACAGAAAGCGGGCAGCACTAAGTGTACGATAGTCTCTTTAAATGCTGACCAGTTTCCGGTTAATATTGAATCAACAAGATACATACCTGTTATGTGGTCAGGTGGAGAAGAAAAAAAACCAATTCTACCTGCCCCCGGCAAAATGCCTAATTTATAATAAAAGAATAAAAGCAGAAGTAATCCTGTCCAGAATACCGGCATACTTACACCGATAATCGAAAAAATTCTGGAAATTTGATCTATCATCTTATTTCTAAACACAGCCGATAAAATTCCCAAAGTTAGTCCTGTTATAATTGCAAAAATCATAGCCAGGAATGTTAATTCTAAAGTTGTAGGAAAATATCTTTTTATATCCTCCATTACAGGGTTGTTGGTTCTCAGAGATACTCCAAAATCTCCCACTACAGCGCCTGTAATAAAATTATAAAACTGAGTTGGAAGTGGATCATTATAGCCTAATTTTTCCTCCATTTTTTCTATAGCTTCTTCTGGAGCATTTCCTCCCAGAATAGCAGAAACCGGATCAGCAGGTATAATATGAGATATAAAAAATACTATACAGCTAACACCAAATAAAACTAATATCATTAATAATATTCTTTTGACAATATAACTCCAAATATTCATAAAGTCACCCCAATATAGATTAACTTCCCCAGTTGAAAAGTGGGGAAGTTTTTCATAATTTTAATCCTATAAATTTTGTTGCTAGTAAACCATAGGCTTATTAATTATTTAGAAATTCCACCAAAATCAAATTTCATAGAATAACCAAATGCTGAGTCATAAAAATCTTTCAATTCTGATCTAACTCCCCAGAATTCAACTGACTGATAAAACATCGCAAATGGACCATTCTCAAACCAATGATCTGTTAATTCTCTGTATATTTCTTTGCGTTTTTCCGGATCAGGCTCAAATCTTCCTTCTTCAGCCAGTTTTATTGCTTTTTCATCTTTCCAGGCACATCTATATGCAAGCTGTCCAGCATCATAATTTGTAAAAGCCATAGCCAGATTATCAGCATCAGCATAGTCATTTCCCCATCCTGCAACAATTAACTGATGGCCCTGTTCTCTATATTTTGCATACATCTGAGATGCCTGCATAACAGTTACTTCTGCCTCAATACCGATATCATTTAAGTTTGATTGAACTAAAGTCGCTTCTGCTTTTCTGGTTTCTCTCTGATTTGTTAATATTTCTACTTTAAATCCATCAGGATAACCAGCCTCTACTAGAAGTTCTCTGGCTTTTTCAAGATCTCTTTTAAATGGATTTTTATCTACATATCCAAAATATCCTTTAGGTATAAACCCCTGTACTTTAATTGCATAACCTGCATTTATATCTTCAATTATTGAATCATAATCGATTGCATATTTGATTGCCTGCCTTACCTTCCGATCTTTAAGTGGTCCCCAGGAAGCATTCATAGCAAGATATTCATTGGAATGAGCAGGTACTGTAACTATATCAACATTTTCTGTGCCTTCCATTTCTTTTAAAAGCTGTGGAGTTAGATCCCAGGCAACATCTACATCTCCTCGTTCTAAAAGCAGCCTCTGTGTGGATGCTTCTGGAACATCTCTGAATAGAACTCTTTTCAGTTTAGGTTCATCACCATAATAATGCTCATTTGCACTTAAAAGAACTTTGGTATTTCTTTCCCATTCATCAAGTACGTACTGACCTGCACCTGCACTATTTTCGGTCAGCCATCCCTCACCCATATCTCCATCAACTTCATGTTCTAATGCAACTTCTTTATTTATAATACTCCCCCAGTTATTGGTTAATATACCAAGAATAATATTTTCCGCATATGGCTTGTCAAAGGTC
Organism: Halanaerobium sp. DL-01; assembly: GCF_003338615.1. Lineage (NCBI taxonomy): Bacteria > Bacillati > Bacillota > Clostridia > Halanaerobiales > Halanaerobiaceae > Halanaerobium > Halanaerobium sp. DL-01. The sequence goes on along the minus strand of NZ_QPJN01000004.1, from coordinate 86,527 downwards.
AGAGAAAAACTCTTTTTATCAATAAGCTTAATATTTTCATCCATATTATCTTTGGAAATACCAATACTATTTAGAAGCCAAACAGATGGTTTTTCCATCTTTAAATATCTTTTATAGCTCCATACTGCATCTTCAGCAGTAACTGGATCTCCATTAGAAAAATTAGCATCTCTTAAAGTAAAAGTATATGTTTTTCTGTCATCTGATATTTCCCATTTTTCTGCTAATTCAGGTTCAATTACAAGTGATTCATCTACATTTTTCCAGCCCACAAGCTGATCATATACTGCATCTACTACTCTTGATGGAAGAACTTCGTAACATACAGCTGGATCAAGTGAAATAAATATTTCTGTACTTGCTGCCATTACCAGGGCATCATCTGGAGTTGCTGCAGCTGCAGAGACGGAAATCCCTAGAACCACTGTCAAAATCATTAAAAATAAAAATCCCGTTTTTATTTTACTCATTAGTATACCTCCATAATTTTCTTTGCTTTTATATGCAATCCACTACTGCTCTAAACTTCTCTTCCCTGCTAAACTGCTCTATTAATAAAAAAATAAAAAATACGACTAACTGAAGTTTAATCCCTCCCCTTTAAATACTTTTATCTATCATATTTAACAATAAAACTGATACAGCTAAACATAAAATTCAAAATATAATAGATTATTTACTATATTATATTTCAATAATAATACCAATATTCCTTTCTTGAAATAATATTTTCTCAAAAAAATAATATGGCTGCACTGCGAAAAGTTGATTTTTGATATTATATCAAATTGAAAAACATGTCAAAATAGGATTTATATAAGCCGAAAATTCTTAAAGCTGTTTCTAGAATTGACGCTTCACTCTACTTTTCAAATCATTTTCTCCCCTAAAATAAAGGAATTATCACTTGTAAATCGAATAAAATAAATATAGCAGTTGAATATAATATAAACAAAAAATAATTGCTTATTTATAAGTTGTAAAAATAAGTTGTAAAAGTTAAATTAATAAATAATTTAACTTGATGATAAATTTCAATATGATTAAATATATTATATGAGGAGATAAACTTAATACAAAGAGGGAGGAAAGCTAATGCTTTACAAATTTAAAGGTAAAAGTCCAAAATTAGAAAAAGATGTATTTACTGCACCAGGAAGTAAAATTATTGGAGATGTAGAATTAGGAGAAAAATCAAGCATATGGTATAATACCACAGTTAGAGCTGATGGGTTTCCAATAAAAATTGGAAGCTATACCAATATTCAGGATAATTCTGTTGTCCATATTGATGAAGGACTGGGAGCAGAAATAGGCAGCCATGTTACTGTTGGACATAATGCTGTTATTCATGCATGTACAATTGGAGATAACTGTCTAATAGGAATGGGAGCAACAATTTTAAGTGGTGCAAAAATAGGCAAAAATTCTATAATAGGTGCAGGGGCTTTAATACCAGAAAATAAAGAAATCCCCGAAAAAAGTTTAGTAGTTGGACTTCCTGGTAAATTCATAAGAAAATTGAGTGATGAAGAAATAGAAGAAATATATAGACATGCAGAAGAATATGCCGGTTTTGCAGCAGAACATATGCATATTGAAGCTGTGGATTCCGGTAATTGACAAAGATTTGGATTTCTGTTAAAATTATTAAGGATTTGAAGTGCCCCCGTAGCTCAGTGGATAGAGCAAAGGCCTCCGAAGCCTTGAGCGTAGGTTCGACTCTTACCGGGGGCACCATATATCATTCCTGCTATAACAGCGATTATAGCAGTTTTTCTTTTTCAGTATCTATTCTCATTAAGCTTCCCACCGTGATTTCACCGCAGTACTTTCTATCCACCTCAATCAAGCATCCAGAAATTTAGAAGCTTTTTCAGCAGCTTCAGCCTGTAAAGTCGGAATTAAATGAGAATAAGTATCCATTGTCTGAGTGATTGAGGCATGACCCAATCTCTCCTGAACAATCTTAGGATGTTCATTTAGCTGCAGAAGAATCGAAGCATGTGTATGGCGAAGTGTATGGAGTGTTTTTTCTTTATCTAATCCAGCTTTATCTCTTAATTCAGCATATCTAACATTATATCTGTCTGGATAATATTTTTCACCATCTTCTTTACAGAACACCAGATTATACTCATCGTGATAATTATCTCCCAGGAATTCTTTGAACTCCTTTTGTTTCTCTTTTCTTTTCTTCAGTACTTCTACTATTTCGTCAGTAATATCGATATTCCTGTTACTATTTGCCGTTTTAGTACTTTCTCTTAGAACAGAGCCATTACCCTTTTCACCTACCAGAGCCTGTCTCACCCGAATCTTCTTATTCTCAAAGTCAACATTATCCCATTCCAGGCCTAAAAGCTCACTTTTTCTCATCCCTGTATGGACTGCAAGATAGATAAAATCATGTAATAGCGGATCATCCTCTTTAGCAACATCTAACAGTTTACTTATTTCTTCTTTTGTTAAAGCAACAATGGTATTATTCCTTCTCCGATCAATTTTTGGTGCTTCAACAGGATCAGCCGGGTTAGCTGCAATATATCTGTTTCTGACTGCAAAGCTCAAAGCCTGCTTCAGCTTCTTATAGTGCTTTAATAGAGTTGCTTCTGATAACCCGCCTTCTTTACCGTCTTTTCTCCCGTCTTTCCGCTTCTTCTGCAAATATACTCGAATGTGAGCCGGACTCAGTTCTTTTAACTTAATATGTCCGAGGGCAGGAATCAGGTGAGTTTTAAGTATGATCTCATATCTATCATGAGTAGTCTTTTCTGTCTGAACAACCGCGTACTCCTCAAACCACTTCAGTAACAAATCCTTTACTGTCATGTCCGTCTGTACTACAACTCCCTGATCAGCCTGCAATTCCATTTTTCTAGCCCATTTTTTTGCATCTCTCTTACGGGTAAATGTCTTATACTCTCTCATTGTCTTTCCTGTCTCTGGGTCCTTCCCAATATAAACTTGTGCTTGCCAGTTTCCTGACTTTAACTTTTTAAAGCTTCCCATATTAATTCCTCCTATTATTTTATATATTGTCTTCCTACAAAAACTACTAATCCTTTAACTTCAATTTCTGTCTTATCAATTTCACCATAGTTCTCAAAATCTGGTTCTAGCCTCACCTTATCTTTATTAATAATGTAGTATCTTTTTATTGTTCTGTTGCAATCACCACCTTTTCTGATAATCACTAATATTGTAGAGCCATTCTCAGGCTCATCATTCATGGGTCTAATTAGAATGTAATCACCTCTGACAATTCCCCAATCCTTAAATTTATTATCTGTCATCTTTAAAGCATAAGAGGAATCTGTAACATACCCTTCTGGAAAAGTGAAATAGTCTTCTTTAACACATTCTTGCTTCTCATCCCAAAAAGCTTCATTATTATAATTGTAACTTGTAACCATTTCTCTAGGGTTCTTCTTTTCTACCTGCTCAAGATAAGTTGAAAGTAACCCTTTTGCTCCTTGAGTGTCTTTTTTTTCCTCATATTGCCCCTCGTCATCCTTATCCATAACTAAAAGATACTTCTCATCCAGATAACCTGCGGCTACCATTAATTCAATATAACGAACTTTATCATTATTCTCGGCTATTTTTTCTAAAATATCTGGCTTAGGATCAAACTCAAGCGACCCGTTTTTGAGTTTAGATAAATAAGATCTGTGTATGTCTGCTTCTTTAGCAAACTTCGTGACTGATTTATCACCAATTGCTCTACTTACTAAATTCATTAATTTCACTTTATCTTTTTTCACTTTCTCTCACCTCTAAATAGATTGTAACACATTTTCGGGATTATTACAAACACTTTTTTAATTATTTTAGGATTATACTTTACAAAAAGAAGGCTTCATGCTATAATATTATTGTAATAAAGCAAATAAGCAGCAATTGATTGTTGTTCAATATTTGCACACACTAATATTTTAGGAGGATTTAAGATGAAAGATACTAAAACAGATCTGATAATTTATTTTAAGAATGCAGTAAAAGAACAGATCAACTTTGACTTTGAGCAGATACCTTTTTCTTTAGGTGTGAGCGACTTAAAAGAGCTTTTACCCCTATCTGATTCTAAAATTTATATGATGCTGGAAGCAGGAGAAATTCCTGCAAGAAAGATGGGAGGTAAATGGACAGTCTCAAGGGCAGAGTTCCTTGCCTGGTTTTACGGATCTGAAGAAAATCTAGATTTGGAAGAACAGGTAATCGTTTAATTATAATAGTAGGGGGAGAAAGAAGAGTCTCCTCTCCCCCGAAATTATCACACTCAGAATAGTGAAGTAATAATCTGAAAATCCTCCAACAGATCCAGGTCTTAACGGGCCTGGGTCTTTTTTTATTTACTAATATTTTAACTTTCATTCTAAATGAACATATGCTCTTTTAGTGAGCTTGAGTAATTTTATTATCAAAATTTGAATTTCACTGTCAAAAACGGCCTTTTAATCGGTATTATATATATAGAAGCACTTTTTAAAATGGGGGGATGAAGGTAGAGGATCCCAAGCAAGGTTCTCTGCCTTCAGCCATAAAAAAAGACCTGCTGTTAAGTTCTTTTAAATAACTACTTAAGTACTTACGAAATCCTGTGATCGGATTAAGGAGGCTTCTAAAACAGTGAAAGTAGACGAAATCTTAAAGTTAAAGAAATCTAAACTCAGTAACATTCAAATACTTAGTTTGCTTAAAGAAGATATATTCCAGAGCAGAAAGAAACAGGAAAACAATAACGGAGGTAATAACAATGACAGTGACAGCTCAAAATCTCAGAACTACCATGAAAAAGAATGAGGATAAGGCGGAAGGCAGAAATGTAGCAACATTAAACTCTATCGAAAGGGATATTAAAGGAGTATGGTACTCGAGAAAGCTAGATCTATACGGTAATATTCTCGATGAAATAAGTTATGAAGATGAAATATACAGGGGCGGAGAAAAGGAAAATAAATGGAAGTCTAAGACAAATGATAACAAACCATCAAGAAGTAAAAGTACCTATACTCCAACTCCAGAAGAAAGAATAGCTTCTAATATCAATCAACTGAAAAAGAAGACCTGGAAATTGACCATTGCTAATATTGAAGACATGAATACTTTTACCACAGTAACTATGGGAGATGTAGACTTCTACAACCTCTTTTCTTCAAAAAGAAGCGATAAAGATAAAAATGAACTCTACCTTGCTGATCAGTTGAGTGAAAGTGAATTGCAGCTTCTTAAAGGTAAGACCAACCTGAAGTATAAAAAGGAGAAAGATAGAAGATACTTAAATAACAGTGAGGAAGAAAATTATCTACGTAAAAAAATTATAAACATCTTAATCAAGCAGGCTTCATCTATGATTTCCAAAATAGAAGAATCTTTTGTAAAGGATGAAAAAACATTCAAAAGTGTCAGTGCTCGTAATCAAGCTATTAAAAGAGAACTTGCTTCAAGAATCAACTCTCTTCTGTCTGGTAAGTCTCCGTATAATATTGAAAATGCCTACTCTGCTTTCAGTAAATTCATTGAGAATCTGAAGAATTTATCAGAAGCCTATGAAGGTGACTTCAAATACATAGCAGTGTTAGAATTCCAGGAAAATGGTAGACCACACTTTCACATGCTGTCTAATCTAAAGTACCTGGAGCAATCTAAACTTCAGGATAAGTGGGGTCACGGAATAGCTCATATTAGCTCTCTTAATTCGATTAGTAGACCTGGCCTACACATCAGTAAAAAAGATAATTTAAAGGCAAAAGCGACTAAGTTGTCAAATTATCTCTGCGAAGAAATTAGTGAAACTAGAAAAGATTCTAGAACTAAAAATAGAAAAATACTTTTGAGAAGTAATGACTTACTAAAACAGCCACTGGAGGTAATTACTCCTGAATTACAACGACAGGTGGACCAATATGTGTTTAGTAATTCTGTTGGGGTAGACTGGGAAAGTGGGTTAATCGAAGGTAAGGGAGAGTATTCAAAAAGCTCCAACATAAAAAGAAGAGTTATGGAAGATTCTAATCTCTACTCAATGATAGAACAAAGAGCAGGCCAGTTACTGGATAAGATTCTAGAAATAGCAGAGAAACTTAATAGTGACATCATAACCAAAGATATATACTATCAGGCAAAGCATGAACTTTTCTACAAAGATCAGGGATATATGCCAGCTACTATTGCAGCATAGTGTCTCTCCTGCTTGAACATTGACAACTAAATATTTTACTCTTACTCCCTATTAGATAACACCTGGATGCGCGCCGCAGGATTTTAACTGCCGGGCTATAACCAACAGGAGATCTATGTCTAAAACTTATATAATAGTGGTTCAGCCGGCCAGAGAAAGAAAAGGTCCATTTCTTGCTATACTTAACGTTTATTCAAATACATCAAATACCAGTGATTCAGGTATCCACATGTATTCTACTCCTTCATCATTTAAAGGAAACTCAAAATAGTACCAATTACCTTCCAGATCAGTCTTGTATTGATCAGTACCCTCTAAACCTTCCAGCCACTGTTCTTCAGCAATGACTAGTTCTTCTTCATCATTAACTGGCTTTTCAGGAAATCCTTCCTGGATAATTTTAAGGTGATACTCTCCTTTTGGAAAGTTATAGCCACTGTCTCTATAATTCTTTGCCTGGTAACTTGCGCCAACTTCAAATTGCTTTGTCATGCTTATCAGCTCCTGATATTTATATTATGTCTCTAAAACAATTGATAACTCTTGTCATAATGCTGATTCATCTTATCTTCTTTATCAAAATAGATAATATCGTAATCGACATACTGCTCGAATTTATAAAAATGAGATGATGTATCTTAAAAAATTAGTCTATTACTTCAACATTATCAAAATAGTAATCAAGTGCTTCTCCATGAATGTATGACTTATTGTGGCCAGATCTCTCACTTAGTTCATTAACTTTATCAATTCGTTCTTGAGTTAATTGAATACTAACCTGCTTCTTATCACCACCTTTTTTCTTCTTTTTTAAGATGAAATGACAATCAGATTTCTTTTCCTTCTTCCCCACTATGATCACCTCCTTCAAGAGATTTGCCAGTAATGAAGGAATTAATGAGTTTTAGGCATTCTCAACATCAGAAGCTAATTCTTCTGGGTCCATGTTTATCATTTCTACACCATATCTGTGCAACTCTAACAGAAATGCGGCTCGATCCATCCCAACCATTTCTGCAGCCATACCCGAAGATATTCGTTTAAGTTCAAATAATTTGACCGCCATTGCCAATTTAGCTTCTCGTTCAAATTCTTCAGGACTTTCTTGAAGTAAATCAGGCAAAGTGTCAGGATATTCTATCTCCATTTTTCTAGGCATGTCATTATCCTCCTACTGGACTTATTATACTCAGATGCGTATTACTAACTCTATTATAGCACATATCTGCAGTAGAAAAAAAGACTTAACAACCAATATACTACAGGGAGCGCACAAAGGCTATTTAAAGCTGTTCTTAACCGTTCTACATAAAGAATCTCCAGCATAAATACAGGTCTTCAAACAGCTATTCTCGAGCCTTCTCAGCCCTTTTTACATAGGAACTTAGAGCACTATCTATTTTCTAACTTACAGTTCAAATTCTCGCATTGAATCATCCATCAAATCTTGATTTACCCCTATATAATCTAGAGTAATGCTCGGAGCAGAATGGTTAAAAAGCTTCTGCAGCATTGCTACATCTTTGTACTGCTGATAATGGTGGTAACCGAAGGTTTTGCGAGTGGAATGGCAGCCAATGGATTCCAGACCAACTTCTTTACCTACAGAACTTAGCACTCTATATGCCTGACTTCTAGTGATCGGTTTGTTGGCCCCATTCCTACTCTGAAAGAGGTACTCATGATCAACCATGTTTTTAATGTATTGATCTAAAGCATCTCGCAATGCACCATTAATAAAGAACTTCTTTGACTTTTGAGTCTTTTGTTCTTTGATCTGGATGTGTGTCTTATTCCTTACATCAGAAACTTTTAGTTGCAGCATGTCTCCAATTCTAAGGCCAGTATTAATTCCGAGCACAAAAAGCAGATAATTTCTGTAATTATCCATCAGCAATAAGCGTTTAATCTCCTCAATCAATTCCTTGTCTCTGATCGGCTCAACTTTTTTCATAGTTTAATCCCCTCTCTAATTTGTTTAAGATACATAAAGGCTCATTTAACACAGTATAGACATCTATTGAAGTGATTTCATAAGCAAAATATTGGGCCTTCACCGCCGCTAAGGTTGCTATAACAGCGATAAAGACCACAAATGTCAACTCACCTTATTAACTATTGTGGTGAATTGACAGTAATTTTATAATTCTAATCCCATTCCAAATTGACAAAAAACTATTCCTTATACAATTGAGATTTACCCAAATACTTTATATTATGTTTATTACATAAAATTTCCATTGTCTTTTCGAACCAACTTGGAGCAAAAGGATTCAACATTACTGATTCAATAAAGTTATCAATATGATCATAATTAATCATTTTCGTGTCCTGCTTAAGATTATAATTTAATCGTTTATTTAATTCATCTACTTTATTATTAATCTGGTCAAGACTAGTATCTTGTAAAAACTTTTCATTTTTCCCAAGCAAAGTTAATAAATCTTTCAACTTATTCTTTGCATCATCGGCACTTGAAAATTTATAATGTGTCACTAACCTTATTTCTCTCTCATGAGAAAACGCTTTGCGTTTAGTTTTTAAAAATGTATAAATATTAGGATCATTAAATTCTACTTTATTAAAATCATCTATATACTTTACTTTAATTTTCTTTACATCATTTAATAAGTTAATTTTTGATTTTTCTACTGAAATTCTTATTGAGGTATTATTATGAGAATAGACTCGCCATAAAGCATCACTTTCATTTAATTCTGTCCATGACTGACAATAAATTTTTCTAGTTATTATATACTCTAGCAGTGAATCTAACTGCTCTTGTTTATCAGAAAAATTTTTCAACTTATATTTTATGTGATCTATTAGCGGATTAAATTCATAGGGATCTTGCCATAAATTAGGATGAATAAAAGTTAATTTTTTCCTTAATATAGTGTCTACAAAAGATTGAAAACTCATAAATCTAAAAATTTTACTCAAATAAACACCCTTCCTTTATAACTTGCATTTATATTCTCGACCTACTTGGTCATAGGCAACAAAACAATTAATTTTGTCAAAGTCTACTTCTTCCTGATCAACAATATAATCTATTGATTTTCCTTCAAGTAATTCTCGAGGTCCTTTAATTAATGAATCAATGAAAATACCATGTTGGAAGTCTTTTTTGGATAGATAACCTACTTTTTGAATAGTAACTGGTCTTTTCCCCTTATTTCTAACTGTTAAAATCAAATATGTTTTATTAGAATCATAATTACCACCTTCTACTTTATAATTCTTTTTATAACTCAACTCAATGTTCACCCTATTATTGATATAATTTAATAATTGAATTATAAAAACCAAAGTAGATATTATAGCAGCATAAATAGATAATAAGTTAGCATTTATCTTTATAGAAATCACTGAGTAAACCTCCACTTTTATTTATCAAAAATCCAATCTCCTACCATTAACCTTCAGCCACTCTTTCTTCTCTTTAATATCAGGAATAACAGCAGCTACTGTTGCCCAGAAATCTCTAGAATGATTGTCATGTATCAGGTGCGTAAGTTCATGTACTATCAGATAATCTACAATAGACATTGGTGCCATGACGATCTTCCAGTTAAAGTTAAGGTTATTTTTGCTGCTGCAGCTGCCCCAGCGTTTCTTCTGTTTTTTTACAACTACATTATTTGGTTCAACATCAAGCTTAACTTTATACTTATCCACTCGCTCATTAATCTTTTCTTTAGCATGTTCACGATACCATTCAATTAAACGGGTCCGAATCTCTTCTCGTCGCTTTTCTTTCTTATCTGCAAGCTCCACTGGATAGTCAATAATGAATTTCCCCTGGTAGAGCTTTACTTCCACTTTTGAAATTTCTGCCGGATTAACCTCCAGCCTATATCTTCGACCTAAATAGGGAAGTTTCTCTCCGGTCATAAATTCTTTTTCTTTTGGTGCCGGATTAATCTTATCCATTTCCTTTAATTTGGAAAGAATCCAGTTAGTTTTTTTCTTTAATACCTCTTCTATTTTAGCATCTTCTGTATTTTTTGGAGATCTAACTATTAAATTCCTCTCATTATCAACAATAATCCCCATTGTTTTACGTCTAGTGCGTATTATTTCATAATTTATTAGTTTATTTCCCAGTTTGATCTGCTGCATTCTAACCTCCAATTAAAACATAAATATATTCTGAGAGAGCTTAATTATCTTGTTAGTTAAACTCTCATATTTCTGCTTGAACTCATCATACTTGATTAAGTGGACTTTGGTTGTTTTTCGCATCTTCTGCAGCACTTCTGTTTTCTGCCGCCAGAGATCAATCTTAGTGTATTCACTTAAGTCATTAAAGATACTCTGAGTAACTTCTTTGACAGTTTTGTTTACATAAGGCTCGTTATTACTCTCACCTGCAGTATATTCACCAGGCTCTTCTGCAACTTTGCCCTTTTCTTCTTTATCTCTCTCATTTAAAAGAAGTTCATAGAGGGCAAATTCTCTCTTGTTTAACCCCAATTTTTCTGCCTTCGACTGGACTGTTCTCATGTCATTAATAATATCCTTCATCTCACCAATCTGTTCTAAAAGACTCATCTGATTATTTTTACGCTTCTCGATGATCTCTTCCAGTCGCTCACTTAGTTTTTTATAATAGACAGGGTTTTCTTCCATCTGCACATTGATTTCTTTCTTTATCGCATGCTCCATCTCACTAGCTTTAGCCTTATCAGATTTTAAGTCATCTAGAGTTTCTTCAAACTCTTTCTCATCAAGTATAGATACTGGTTCATGTAGGACTCTGACACTGCTTGCTCTGATATGATCATCAATTAGCTTTTTAACCTTTTCTCCCACACCTTTGATATCAATACTGTCATCACGATACCTATTTCTAACGGCTGTATGAATTTTACTCAGCTTATATAGATCCCCCCTGTAAGGATCGGCTATCGGATGAGGCATGATGATATCCATACTCTTAGCAAAGTCTTTGAAATCATTTTTAAATTCATTTCTCTTTTCTTCATCTTCAAAGAGCTCAATACAGGCTTCCAGGTCATCCAGATCTGTGTTTCTAAAATATTTCATTACCTCTCTATGGTTAGCTTCCAGTCTTGGCTTTTCATCTTCTATAGGAGTTACAGCATTTTCTACATCGGAAGGGTTAAAGATAGCCAGTGCTTTTTTAAGGTTATCAAAGACACCATAATAATCTACTACCAGACCATAATTCTTCTCAGGATAAACTCTGTTAACTCGGGCTATAGCCTGCAGTAAATTATGTTCTTTTAGCGACTTATCCAAATACATAACCTGCTCAACTGGAGCATCAAAACCTGTCAGGAGCATATCACATACGATAATTATTTTCAGTGATGAATGAGGATTTTTAAACCTCTCTACAAACCTTGATTTGTCATCTTTATCAACACCATATTTCTTAAGTAAACCCTCATCATTATGTCCGCTAGAGATTAATACAGCTGCTTCTGGACCATCTAACTCATCAATCGCCTCTTTATACCTAACTGCTGCCTGTCTGCTTACGGCCACTATTTGAGCCTTAAAAGGGGCAATCTTTTCCGTATAATGTTTAATAATATCCAGAGCAATAGTTTTAATCCTGGAACTTGCTTCAGCTATATCATTTTCAGTAGCGTATTTTTCTTTTATCTTTTGTTTCTCTTCATCTGAATATCTGTGGAAGGTTTGATCAAAGACTTCATCTAAAGTTCTATCCTCTACATGTAACTCAGCCAGCCTACTCTCATATTTAATCGGCAGAGTAGCATTATCTGCAACTGATTCTTCTATTGTATAGGTGTCAATATAATCACCGAAGGTTCTTAAGGTGCTTCTTGATTCTTTATCAATTGGTGTTCCAGTAAAACCTATGTATGCTGCATTTGGTAGAGCTCTTCTCATATTGGAAGCCAAATCTTTAAACTGTGTTCTATGAGCCTCATCAGCCATTACAAATACATTCTCTCTTTCTGTTAAAACAGGATATTTCTCTTTTTCATATTCCTGAAACTTGTGGATAGTAGTCATAATGGTTCTACCAGCTTCTGAGGATAAAAGCTCTTTTAACTCCTTTACACTACCTGCTCTTTCTGGATTAGGAAAGCCACATTTTTTGAAAGTACCACTGATCTGTTCATCAAGGTCAACCCTATCTGTTACAATCAGCATTGTAGGGTTACCAATTCCCTTCATTCTTCTCAACTTAAGAGCTAAAAAGAGCATGGTTAAAGATTTACCTGAGCCCTGAGTATGCCAGACAGTTCCGTTCCTGTCCTCTAAACTCTCAGCACTTTTTATTCTTTCTACTGCTTTTTGCACAGCTCTGTACTGCTGGTAGCGGCAGGCCATTTTAATTTTAGCATTACCCTTATCTTCAAAAACAGTAAAGTTCCTGATAATATCTAAAAATCTATTCTTTTTGAAAAGTGAAAAAAGAAGTATATCCTGTCCTGTAGGCTCTTTCCCCAGTAGTTCTACCAAAGAGTCTTTAGTATAGGGATAAGGATCTTTCCAGCCTTTAAATGCCTGTGCTGGAGCACCTACTGTAGCAGAGGTAGCTGAGTCACCCCAGGCTGCAACAAGCAGTTGATTGGGGTAAAATAGTTCTTCTGCACCTTCCTCAGTATCATCACTTCTTATGTTTTGATATCTTCTTAGCTGATTTATTGCCTCTTCTTCTGGTTCATTACAGGTAGTATTATTTTTGCATTCTATTACAGCCAGAGGTAAACCATTAACAAACAGAGTTATGTCAGGTTTAATCGGATCTTTTCCTTTGACTCGAAATTGGTTGATTGCTATAAAAGAGTTATTATCTAGATTCTCATAATCTATGTACTTAACAGTCTGGTTTTTCTTGCCATGACCTATATCCTGCTGCAAACTGATGTGGTTAATCAGCTTATCATAGATCATCTCATTGGCTGCCATCAAGGAATTAGCTTTAAGCCGAGCAGGTCTAACCTCATTAACAGCCTTATTTAAGTTGTTCTCATTGATCCAGGGATTTATTCTTTTGAGTGCACTTTTAAGCTCCTCAATTAAAATTACCTGATGTTCTGATTCTCTTGCAGGTAGATTTACGAAATCTTTATCCAGCTGATCATAGACTTTATAGCCCAAAGTTTCCAATAAATCTAAAGCAGGTTTTTCTGATTGATTATACTCACCCCAATTTCCAGTCATTTTCTAAACCTCCATCTCTGTATTTACTCTAATCTCTCCTGTTAATAGTTTCTGCATTAAACCTTTTTTAAGTCTTTCCAGTTTAGCTTTATATTCTTCTTCCTTCTTTAGCTTTGCATCTACTGATGATAGGATAGATGCTATTTTCTTTTGTTCTTCTAGTGGAGGAACAGGTATATTAAAACCTCTTAATGTAGTTAGCCCTAAATATTGTTGTACTCCTCCTTGTAATATTCTTTTGATAAAGCCTTGAACTATATTACTTTGTAATGAATATTTAAAGTATTTACTTTTGATTAGCTCATTATTTGGTTTAAAAAGTGCAACATTTTTAATACTAAATTCAAAGTCAACATTTACTTCAACTGTTTGCCCAATTGTTCCTATATGAGTAAATAAAATATCACCTTTTTCTGGCTTACTTCGACTTATTATTTTTTTATGATCTTTTTCTGATACATAACCACAATCTTCAAAATCTAATTTTCCATTAGTAATATTTTTAGCAGTTATAAATGGATAACCATCATTTACTTCCTTTGGGGTATCATGAGTACCATCAGTTACTTTATTACAAATATCTCTTAATTTTTTTATATCCCATTTAGCTGGTATTTTACCTAAGATGGTATCCTTAAAATCACTATGCCCAATCCCTTTAGTAAGCAGTTCCTGCATTAATCCTTTTTTCAGTTCTTTTGTTACTTCTATTACTTCATCAGTTTTTTCTATTGACTTATCTACTGATGATAGGATTGATGCTATTTTTTTCTGTTCAAGTAGAGAAGGAACAGGAATATTTACACTCCTAACATTAGTCCTACTGATCTCTAAAAAAGTACTTCCTCCTGCTAGAGCCTCCAAACGTGGAGTAATATAACGTAATAAATATAACAAGTAGTAATTATAGACTTTATTTTCATCGCAAATTATATTAGCAAATCCCTGGTTTGTTGTCATGGGTACCTTATTAATAACTGTTTCACCTATAGTAGCACGGCTACTCATAATTACTGTACCAGGAGGTAATAATTTAACAGAACTATTTTCAAATCCTTTTTCTGTAATATATTCATCAGTTTCACTAATCTCATTAATCAATTTCCCAGTCAGTTGAGAAGGAGTAAGCCAGGGAATATCCCCTCCCCAATACTCATCTGTACTCCTTCTTGGAGTATTACCTCCAGTTACTTGACCAACATCACTTAAACGCTCAACTTTCCAATTATCTGGAATAACTCCAATGGAAGTATTTCTGTATCCCTCTTTAACCATTATAACCAAGCTCCTTAAGATAGCTCATCATCTCTGATTCTATCTCATCTCTTTCTTTTTCTAGCTGATCAAGCTCAGTTAATACCTCTTCTACATCGACCGGTTCTTCCTCTTCTGTGGTATCAACATAGCGAGGTACATTTAAATTGAAATCATTTCTCTCTATTTCCTCCATATCAGCAACTCTGCAGTATTTCTCTATATCTTCAAAGTTATGATAGGCATCTAATATCTTCTCTAAGTCTTTTTCTCTTAAGAAGTTCTGGTTGCTTCCTTCCTCATAATCTTCCTCACCATAGATAAAAATAACCTTGTCTTTTCTCTCAGCAGGCTTATTCTTATTCAGCATTAAAATACAACCAGGTGAAGAAGTGTTATAGAATAAATTAGATGGCAGCGCAATCACAGCTTCAATTAAATCTTCTTTTAAGATTTTCTTTCTGATCTTACCTTCAGAACGGCTGCGGAAAAGCACTCCATTATCTAAAACTACCCCGACCTTGCCATCACGATTGGCACTTGCTAACATATGCTGAACCCAGGCCCAGTCAGCAGAGTTTTTAGGTGGGAAACCATAGTTGAATCTATTATATGCCTGAGATTCTTTTATATCACTTTTAGCATAGCTCTGATTCCACATAGGATTGGCAATCACTCTATCAAATTGCTGCAGCTTGCCACCATCTTCTAAAAATAGTGGCTCTGTAAAAGTATCTCCTCTTTTAATCTGAGCATCATAAAGATCATGTAAGAACATATTCATCTTAGCAATAGACCAGGTATTTAAGTTTCTTTCCTGACCAAAAAGAGAAATGTTCTCCATTCTATCCTGATCTTCTTTTCTAATATGTTCAGCTGAATAAATAAGCATCCCGCCAGAGCCGCAGGCCGGATCATAGACTCGATCTCCAGACTGTGGATCTAGAATTCTTACTAAAAGCTGAACCACCTCACGGGGAGTATAAAACTCTCCACCTTTTTTACCGGCATCATCAGCAAACTGTCTAATTAAATACTCATAGGCTCTACCTAAAAGATCAGCATCTTCTAGGTTTTCATTACCTAATTTTAAATCAGTATAGTGTTGGATTAATTTTTCTAATACACTGTCAGGTAATCTATCCTTATCATTAAAATCAACAGTTGTCAGCACACCTTCTAAAACAGAGTTTTCCTGTTCTAAAACTACAAAGGCTTTATTGATAGCTGCTCCAATATCTTCAGTCTGTTCTTTAATAGCAGACCAGCGAGCTCTTTCAGGTATAAATACCTTTGACTCAGTGTAAAAGTCTGGATCATCAACTACTTCTTCACCGTATTCTTCAATAATGTGCTCTCTGTTTTCCATAAATACATCATTCATTCTTTTTAGAAATAATAGTCCAAATATGTAGTTCTTATAATCTGCAGAATCAATACTACCTCTTAAGATATTGGCTGATTCCCAGAGATGTGATTCTAATTCTTCTAATGTTAACTTCGACATTTACAATTCCTCCTAGAATAGTTAAGTTCTCATTTGTTAATATATTATAAAGTTTAATTTATACTTTCATAAGCTTCTACCTGATTTTCATATTCATATTTGACCATTTCATAATCAAGACCCCATTTTCCTTTGGCAGCAGTCATAATTTCAGGATATTCCTCTTGAGATTGAACCCAGTTATAAGCAGCTACCTGGTTTTCATATTCGTACTTAATCATTTCATAATCGGTGTCCCATTTTTCTTTAGCCAGTTTCAATAAATCAAGATAATCCTCTACTTTTATAAGCCAGTTATAGGCTGCAACCTGGTTATCAATCTGGTATTTAACCATTTCAAAATCATCTTCCCAGTCTTCTGTTGCCTGCTCCTTTATAACCTCTTGAGCAGCTTCAGAATCACGAAATAGATCTTCTGGTCCAGCAGCCTGAATTGAAAAAGTAAAGACCAACACAAATATTAAAGCAAGACTCAATCCCAGTTTTCTTCTCATTATTTTTCATCCCCTTTAATTTATTGTAGCTCACTACTCTGACACCGTATTGTCACCAGCAAGAAAATATTTTACCTATTACTATTTATACTTCAAGAAATTCTTTGATTTTCCTTTATTGCTGCGACAGTTATTATTGTCGTAAATTGTAGAAAAAGGGCGGTATAACCAACTATATTCATATTATCTTACACATACATCAGCACACTAGAATAATCCCTCCCAAATGATCTCAGAGAGCCATATAAGCTTATCTTTGCCTTATCTGACTATTTGTATATTAACAGATAAACGCCTTCAAAACAAGCATTTAAAGGGATATAGACTGCATTAAAATATCTGCAGCCTCCACCATGATTTACCTTTATTCATAATGAAGACTGCAGGATTATTTTTGAAAATTAGTCTATCCAGTGATATTATTAAATTGCAATTTTAAACCAGAAAAGATTTCTGAAAGCTTTAACCCTTTCTCAGTCTACTTTTCTGGAATCACAATCTTTTGATTAACTCTGATCATTGTCTCAATTTCATTGACCTTTTTAATGGCTGCTACCATCAGCCGCGGGTCAAGATCAGAGTTAATTTCTTCTGCTATCTCCCAGAGGGTATCACCTCGCTTTACCACATAAACCTCCTTCCATCTGTAACTATCAATAATATCATCTGGACCTCTCTGGGCTAAAATTGCAGCTGTCAGAAGCAGTACTGCCATCAATACAGCGGATATGGTTAGTTTCTTCATGATATTTCCTTCCTTTCCTGAGCACTTAACCTGCTAAATGTATTTAAGATAGACTTCAACTGCTCAAACTGATCCTTACTTAAACTGTTAATCGATATCTTTTTGCTGCTGTCTATACCTTTTTCTCTTTTTACATGTCTTAGATAATTATAAAGATCCTCTTTCAGCTTAGGATCACTACCAACTATTTCTTTGATAGCAAGCTCTCTTTCAGTTAGAAAGTTAACTTGATCGTTTTTCAGAGATTTATCGTTCTGAGTCTTACCTTTATTCTTCTTGCCCTGTACCTGACTGAATGGAATTTCATCAAAATTATAATCACTCTGCTGCTGTACAGCCATTTCTTCCCTGGAAACAAGACCAGAGACACTGAAAGCCCTCTTTAAAGCCATTGATTCAGCTACTTTAAGAATCATAGCAGAAGGATACTGCTCCCAGATCTTAGAATCTGACCTGTATTCTTCAAAGGGAGCAAAGATATAAACAGGATAGCTTCTGTCCTTTCTATAAACTAAAGCGTAACTACCGACGATCTGTCCGCGGTTGGTCCCATATTGATGATTAATTCCAGTTTCTTTTCGTCTAAACTTATCATTTTCTCTAACTACATCTGAAACCAGCCCATCATACTGGGGATGCCTATCAGCTATCTTTAGATAACCATCCCTGGAAGTCATAATTGTTGGCTTACCATCTTTCTTCCAAAAGAATATCTCTTTATTGAAAGGATCAAGTCCATAGTTTTTAGCCAGATAGATAAACATCTTAAACTCATCACTGCTTGCATCTCCGGCCACAGTTCGTCTGAGGGTTTCTAACTCCTCTTCAGTAAAAGTAATCAGTTCTTTTTTCTTTTTGTTAATATCAACAACTTTACTCTTTGCACTCATTTTTTATTCCTCCTCTTAATTTAAGGAGACCCAGATTTAATCCAGGCCTCCAATTATAATTTAGTCTCCTTTAGGTCTTTGAGCTTCTTCATCACTTAGATCATGATCACAGTGTGGACAGTTCCATTCACCCTTTTTACAGGAGCTGTAGGATTTTTTATTACACTCAGGACAGTGCTTTACATACATCTTGATCACCTCCTTTCTCTACTTTTTAGACATAAAAAAATCCCGGCGCCGGCCAGGTTAATTAACTGTTATTAACTTTTGCTGATTCAGTCTGTCATCAGATTCTCTTCCTGCATACTGATAAAGTTATCTCTGCTGCCGATGATTATATGGTCCACTACATTAATCCCCATTATCTTACCGGCCTTCTGCAGCTTTTTAGTAATTGAGATATCATCACTGCTTGCATCCGCCACACCAGAGGGATGATTATGAGCCAAAACTATACCCGCTGCATTCTGCAGTATTGCCCTCTTAAAGACCTCTCTGGGAGTAACAAGACTTGAGGTCAATGTACCTGTAGAAACCTCAAATACCCCTGTTACCTTGTTCTTAACATCAAGGGTAGCGATAGCAAAGACTTCCTCTGCTCTCCTATCAAGTTCAACCACTTCTACAAAGAGATCTCTTGCTTGAAATGGGTTCCTTACATACTTATCAATGTCATACCTTCCACCTGACTCCTTAACAATTCTTAAACTAAACTTCTGAATATTTACCATTACTCTCATCTCCTTTATGTTTTTAGTATTCATTTAAAAGGGCATCTTAAATTCCTGATCATCGCTGCTTAAAGCTGCAGTTCTTTTCTTCTTTTTCTGCAGCAGTCTGGCTGCTTTCTCCAGCTCATCCTCATCCATTGGCTCAGCATAAGGTCCTAAAGCTCTCTTTATTCTCCATTCATCACTCGGGACACCATTAACCGGCATAATTTTCACCTCCAAATAAAAAAAGAGACCATCAGCTCTCACTGACAGTCCCCTGAGTTTAACCCTAAGCATTATTCCAGCCTTCCATGAACGCATCCTTCAGCCCTGAGAAAACACTCTCTGATTTAAGTCTGGTAGAATTGGCAGCGATAACCGACTTCTCTATCGCTTTCAGGGCTGCTCTATCAACCTTTGAAGCTGCCGCACCGGTGACTTTAGCAACATTCCTAGTTCCAGTAGAAGCCAGTCCAGCTGCCTTTTTAACGCCATTTTCAGCTGTCTGAGCAAGCTTCTTCATGGCATTGTCACCACTCTTAGAATCAATAATCTTCTCAGCATATTTGATCTCATCTTTTCTCTTAAGTCCAAGCTCTTCCAGCTTACTTAAGACCAACTCCTGCATTACATCATTCTCCGCCATCATTGCTCTAACCAGCATTTCTCTTAGTCTTAGAACAGTCTCAACATTGTTTTCATTTTTAAACATAATTATTACCTCCGTATTTTAGTTTTATTTTAACTTTCAACTTAAACAGCAGTTACTCAGAGATCAGATAAAGATCAAAAAGTATAAAGAACAAAGCCAGCAGAATATTACCACTGAACAAACTCTGCCAGGCTAAAGCACCAAGCAGTAGGATAACAAGTGTCTTAGAAGCCATCTGATTCACCTCCCTTTCAGCATTTTGGACTAACCAACTCCCTTATCTGCTTTCACCTCCTTAAATTTAGGCATAAAAAAAGAGCTGCC
Organism: Halanaerobium sp. DL-01; assembly: GCF_003338615.1. NCBI lineage: Bacteria > Bacillati > Bacillota > Clostridia > Halanaerobiales > Halanaerobiaceae > Halanaerobium > Halanaerobium sp. DL-01. The sequence goes on along the minus strand of NZ_QPJN01000004.1, from coordinate 66,591 downwards.
TGAACAGCCTCAGTTAAGAGACTCTCCAGACAGCTCAGTGTCTTTAAGTATTCAGTTATGCTCTAGGGGGTGGGGCGTCGAACGTCGATCTGAAATTCATAATTAAGACGTGGTCCCTCTAGAAATTATGTGTAATTTTTGAGATTACTAATAGGGAAAAACCCTTTTAAAATGCTAAAGATCTTCAAAAACAAGGTGTAAATTACTATATCTATTTAAGGAGTTACTTCCCTGCTTAATAAACTCCCAAGTTTCTTCATATTCACCTTCGACAGCAAAACTATCCTTTCTAATAAAATCTAAAAACTCTAATTCCCTTTCAAAATAGCTATCACTAAATTCTTCAGCTTTATCTACTTTTTGATTATCATCAACATTTGCATCATTGTGAAGTACATGCTCTAAATTACAGGATAGGTAGTAAGCATTATATGGAATCCCATTAATTTTAGAATGCCTACTCAGTCTATCCATGATGCTGCTTTTTTTATCATTTCTTTTCTTTGTGTTTTCAGGATGTCTGGTACATAACTTATCAACATAATAGTAATTCTTATCCTTATCATGCTTTTCGATCAAATCTTCATTGATTACTTCTATCACATTACGAGAATTAACTCCATTTCTGGTAGTTATATCTCCACGAGCAATTTGAAATTCAATCTCTTTATCCTCAAATATCTCAGAAAAAATAAGACCAAAAGATATTTCCTCCGTTATACCTTCTACTAAGAATAGAATTAATTTTCTAGTCATCAGCATCAACTCTACCAGCAGCCCTAAAAGCTCTGGCTATTTTGTATTCATTTGTTCTCTCATAAACTTCCTCGTCCTGTCCACCTAACTTAATTCCACGATAATAGAAGCTTCTTAGATTATTGGTTTCCTTAACATTGGTAAATCTAATATATCGATTTTGGGGATTAGTAGTTGTAAAAATCAGTGACTCTTTATTAAGTTTCTCCAGTGGTCTTAGATTATGAGAAGTAAAGACCAGCTGTCCCTTAGCTCTATCCTGAATGATCTCCAGAATTTCACCTAAAAGATATTCAAATATACCAGCATCAAGTTCATCCACTGCCAGACAAATACCGGGCTTATTATACATCGCAATCATTGCACTCAAGATAGATATAATCTTTTTAATACCATCTGATTCATATCTCAGAGGAATCTTAATCTCTCCTCTTTCTGCCAGCAGCTCTATTTTAATAACTGGATCACCATTCTCATCCAATTCTTCCCCATACTCTTTAATTTTAATTGTTAGCTCTGGAATTATCTCTTTTAAGACAATGTTTAAGTTCTCGATAACATTTTTGACAGTAGAGAGGATCCGCTCAGGAACTGTTGTCGACTCAGAAAGAGCTATTGCCAAATCTCCACCTTCTATTCTCTCTGAATCACTATGCTGAAAACAGAAAGGTATAATTAGATTGGCATTGATCATACCTGAACGAGAATTTCTGATCACAAACAGGTTCATACGAGCATACTGTTTAATCTCCATTATAATCTCAGCAAATTCGTTAAAGGCTTTATTACCCTTATAAATATGATCCATCTCACTAGAAAAAATAAAGGATGTTTCATCCTTCTTCGCAAGCTCTTTGGCTACTTTAAGGTCCACTTTAGCATCTTTATTGTTTTTAGTGAGTAAATTGTAATTCTTCTGGGGACTTAATAACTGATCCTTATCATCATGATTATGAGTTATTATCCCCCTCTTATATGTCCAGCCATCTTCTTCAAGTTTCTTATATGATAGATCTTCCTTAATAATAACTGGAGCAGCATTTTCTCTTCTTTCAATTACCATTTCATAAAAGAGTTGATATTTATTCTCTCCCAAAGACATAGAAAAAACAGCATTAATAGCAGCTTCTTTCTCACCCTGGTATATATAATCTTTAATATCTCCAGGCAGAGATTCTCCAAGCAGGACCAGTTTAAGTATCCACAAAGCTTCAATGAAAGCAGTTTTACCAGAACCGTTCTGACCGTATATTCCCAGCACATCTGATGCTTCAGAAAAAAAGTCTTCGCTTTTATAACTATTAAAATCAATTTGACCCTGCCTAACATTCTTAAAGTTATTCAGTTGTACCTGCTGCAGACGCAGCATTCTCTCCTTCATTTGATCACCTCCACTGATTAAATTATACAACTATTAGTAGTAAAAAGCAACATTTTCAGAAAAATCGATATAAAAAATATCATATTCGTTAAAAAGTTTAGATTATAGTCAAAAAAATAGTCTATCAGCTGATTCTCATAATAGTTGTTCAGACTAAACCTATATTAAATTTTACGATGTTAAACAAGGTGTACTCATTTCGATTACACCTTACATTATAATAATTTATAGTTAAGCTAAACATGTAAACTGTTCAATCCGTTAAAGTTATCCGCACTTATAGATATGTGCGGAGGTTTTTTACACTTATCAACTGCACCAATCAAATAGTTCAACAAAAAAACACCCTGTCACCAATAGTCTACAGGGGAAAATATAAATAATTTAACTTTGACTGATTAAAGAAATTATTTCTTTTCTTCTTTTTTTTCAATTTCTTTTTTCTCAGGTTTTTTCTTAGCTACTTTTTTCTTAGCTTTCATTTTCAACACCTCCCTGATATTTCAACTTACTACTTGAGCCTAAATTTATTATATTACATAAAACTCGAAATAATATCTAATTATTAAGTCCCCCTGAAGAAAATATTATACAAAATAAAAGCCCCAGAAAAGCTCCATTGTTACTGAACAAATGAAATCTCTCTGGGGTAATTAAGATGCTAATTTTACTTGATTTTCTATTATCAACTGCTTACGTTTAATCGTACTTAATCTAAATATTGTAATCCCTAAATTCCTATATAAGACTACATTAATGCCTAGAAATATAAACTCCATCTTTAAATAGTTTTATCCCGGCATAAAGAATTATAAAGAATTCCAGCCTACCTAAAAACATTCCGATCGTCTGGGTCCAGATTATACCCAGAGGAGCTTTGGATGAAAGTAAGCCAATTGAAATTCCAACTGTACCAAGAGCTGATCCAAATTCAAACATACTATCTAAAAGAGAATATCCATAGGCTGTATGGACTGCTACTCCTGCAAAAAAAGTAAACAAGTATAGTAATATATAGTTAGCTACATCTTTTACATGCTGATCTTTTACATAAAACTTATTCTCTCCCCGCCAGAGATAATTGCTGCTGACACTTCTACGAGGTAAAAACTGTTCTTTAATTTCCCAGTAGATTGATTTAAAGATCAAATAGATTCTATACTGCTTAATACCACCAGCAGTTGAACCTGTTCCACCACCAACAAGCATAATTAAAATAATGATAAAGTTAGCAAATATCGGCCAGCTGGCAAAAGAAATAGTCGAAAAACCGGTTGTTGATAAAGCTGTAATGATCTGGAAAAAGGTAATTCTAAAATTCTCGCTCAGCATAGGGTATAAAGAGTTTAATGAAAAAAACATTAATATAGGAGTTAAAAATATAAATAGAGTGATCATTAAACGTATCTCAGCATTTTTAAAGAATGTTTTAACCTTACCTTTAAGCAGTGTGTAATGGGTTGCAAAGTTTATTGTACCAAGCAGCATTAAGACAATCGTCACCACTTCAATAGATAAACTGTTGTAATGGCCGATGCTGTCAGGCTGAGTAGAAAAACCTCCAGTAGAAATTGCAGCCATCGAGTGATTTATAGAATCAAAGAGAGGCATCCCTGCAAAATAATAGAGAATAATCCCTGCTGCAGTATAGAAAGTATAGATTTTCATGATCAACATGGTAGAGCGTTTTACATGAGGTAATAATTTATCACTTCTTGCCTCAGCCATATATAAGCCCATTCCATGAACCGGCAGCAGTGAAGATAAAGCAATAACTGCCAGGCCAGCTCCACCGAAAAACTGCATAATCGAACGCCAGATCAGAATTAATTTAGGAGCAGTAGTCACATCCACAAGCGATAAACCAGTTGTGGTCCAGCCACTTACCACTTCAAAAATAGAATGGCTCCAGCTCATATCTAAAATAGTTATAAAAGGTATTGCCGAAAATATAATTGCTCCGATCCAGGAGAAGATAACAATTATACTCCCTTCATTTAAGGATAACTCCACATCTTCTTCCTGATGTCTGCTCCCATAAATAAATAATACTAATCCTGCCAGAATAGAAAGTCCTCCTGCCAGCAGAAAATGAGGTGCCAGGCTGCTTTCTTCAGGAAAAGCTAGTAAAAATAAAAGTGGTGATAGAATAGCAGCCCCGGCAAAGATAATAATAATCCCGGTATATTTTGAAATCAGAAAGTAACGAGAAATAAGCAGATTTTTATATTTCATCTTATTCTTCACCACCAAAGACTTTAATAGCTTCTGCCTGTTCTTCGGGCAGTGAAATTATGACAATTTTATCTCCCGCCTGAATCTTAGACCCACCTCTAGGAATTGAAATATCTCCATTTCTAACTATACCACCTAAAACAATAGAAATAGGAAGGTCAATTTCTTTAATTTCCTTGCCAGCAGCTGCAGAGTGAGGTGCTACCTCAACCTGAAAGATACTTAGTTTTCCCTCTTCAATCATGGTTAAATTACTTACATCTTCTGAAATCACACTCTGCTCAATAATTGAACTGATCAAATCAGTAACATTAAAGATCCCTGTAATCCCTAAAATATTGAACAGTTCTTCATTTTCTGGATTATTTACTAGAGCTGTAGTTCTCTCAACTCCAAAGTAGTCCATTGCCATTTTGCAGATAAAGAGATTACTGTGGTCCTTTTGCGTCAAAGATACCAGGTTATCAGCCTTGTAGGCGCCAGCATCTTCCAGAACTTTTTTATTTGCTGCATCACCAAAGACAACTGTAGCCTTTATTTCTCTTGCCAGATCATCAGCAAGTTTACGATCTTTATTGATAATTGTTACAAAATGTCCTTTAGAAATTAGCTTTTTGGCAAGATGGTAAATTAGCTTACCTCCTCCAACCAGTATAATCTCCATAGTTACCTCATCCCTTCTCGCTCAATTTTATTTATCATGTTTTCAGCCAAAAGAGATATCTGAGAAAATATCTCAAAACGTTCTTCTTTTTCATACATCTTCTCCACTGCTGGGTCTATAGTCCTAACCATAATTCTGGGTACATCAAAATTAACCCTGGCCATCTGTGATACAAGATAGTTAATCTGATCATTGCCAGTGCTAACTATTAAAAGGTCAGCAGATTCTATTTTACCTTCAAGTAAAACATCACTTTCAGCTGCATCCCCCTCTATCTCAAACCCTGAAAAGTCAACCGGCAGCAGAGCAAATGAATCTGGATTCTGCTCTATAACAACAACTTCGTTACCAGAACGAGAAAGTTTTCCAGCAAGCAGAGAACCAGTGCGGCCGCAGCCTACAATAACAATAAACATCTATTCTTCCTCCTCGTCATCTCCAAAGTTAACATCATCTAAGTCAATGGAGCCCATACTTTCTCCTGCCCTTTCAATGTTTTCATTTGCCGGTTTATAGCCAGGATCAAGTGCCAGAGCAGCTCTGTACATCTTCATTGCTTCTCCCTGCTTATGCTGCATCTCATAAATTATTCCCAGCAGATTAAATGGCTCAGGCTTTTCAGAGTCAAGAGAAGTGGCCTGCTGCAGCATTTCTTTTGCCTTTGAGAAGTCTCGTTTATTAATTGCGTTTTTAGCAAGCATAATATATTCTTCAAAACTTTCTACTTCTTTTTCACTATTTTCAACCTTATAGCGTTCAAAAACATCCTGAACAATATTAATAATTTCTTCTGGTTTAAATGGTTTACGCAGATAGTCAACAGCACCTAATTTTAGAGTTTCAACCGCTGTTTCTACACTCCCATAACCTGTAATCATTATTACCTTTGTCTCAATTTCTTTATTTGTTACTTCTTTTAAAAACTGGATGCCATCCATTCCCGGCATTTTCATATCAAGCAGTACAACCGGGATTTCTTCTTCTTTTAATTTTGCCAGCCCATCTTCTCCATTAACAGCTGTTTCAACTTCGTAGTCTGCATTCGAAAGAGCTTTCTTTAAAGTCAAACGAATATTCTTTTCATCATCAACAACCAGTACTTTATTTTTCATTATTATCTTCCCCCTCTATTTCTTCCTGTCCTGTTCCTTCTTCCATAATACTTTCTTCTACAGCAGCCAGTAAATCACTCTGACTGATTGGTTTGACTAAAAAGTCTTCAGCACCTGAAGAAATTGCCTTTTGCACGTCATCTTCTTCAGATAAAGCAGACAATATAATAACCGGTATTTCCTCTGTAGCTGCATCACTTTTTAAAGCTTCAAGTACTAAAAAACCATTCATCTTCGGCAGCCTTAAATCAAGTAAAATAAGATCTGGACTAATATTATTAGCTTTATCAACCGCTTCTACTCCATCTACAGCATAATCCACAGCATAACCTGCCTTTTCCAGACTTTTACCAACAACTAATCTAATATTTTTTTCATCATCTACTACTAAAATTTTACTCATTATTTTCCTCCTGATAGCCATATCTTGGGATGTAGAATGAAAAAGTAGAGCCCTCTCCTTCTTCACTTTCAACCCAGATCCGACCATTGTGGGCTGTAATAATTTCTTTTGCAATAGCAAGGCCGAGACCGGTTCCACTCTTTTCCTCTTTATCACTGCCGGCTCTGACAAATTTCTCGAATATTTTAGACTGATATTCTTTTGGAATACCTGGTCCATTATCTGCTACTGATACTAGAACCCTTCTACCCTTTATTTCTGCATCTACTTCTATTTTTCCTTCATCAGCATAGCGAAGTGCATTTCCAACCAGGTTAGAAATCACCCAGCTTATTTTTGAAGGATCGGCATAAGCAAAAACATTATCTTCTGACTGTTTGAATTTGAGCTCAATTTCTTTTTCCTCCGCCTGTTTATGGAAGGGGTTAAGAGTTTTTTCAATAATATCATTGACATCTACCTTATCAAATTCCATTTCAATTTTACCTGATTCAATCTTAGAGAGATCAAGCAGATCATTTACTAACTCAGTTAATCGTTCAACATCCTCATAGGCTGCTTCCAGCAGTTCCTTCTGTTCCTCATTTAATTCTCCTGTATCCTCGTTAATTACCATGCTGAGCCCCATATTCATTGAAGTCAGCGGGGTCCTAAACTCATGTGATACAGTTGAAACAAACTCAGATTTCATATTGTCAATTTCTTTTAAGCGGGTAATATCCTCTAATAGAGTAACTGTAAATTGATATTCTTCATCTTCATCAATTACCTGTTTGGTTGAAATCCTGTAATGTCTTTTTTTATCGTTCTTTTTTAGTAGAAAGGTTTTCTCTTCTTTAGCTTCAGGATTTTTAATGTATTCAAAAATCTCTTCTGCCTTAATAACCTCTAAAAAGTGCGTGCCAAGTACATCCTCCCTCAGTGAAAATAGTTCTTTAGCTGTTTCGTTGATTAAAACAATCTTATGATCCTTATCTGTCACTATTAAGGGACTGCTCAAATTATTTACTACAGCTTCTGACTTTTCTTTCTCCATCAGCAGCTTTTTAACATTTAATTTTTCATATTCTTTTAGTTTGGAAATCATCTCATTAAATTCATCTGCCAGCACACCGATTTCATCCTCAGAGGCCACTTCAACTTTACGCTGAAAATTTCTGGCAGCCACTTCTTTAATCCCTTTTTCTAATTCTTTAATTGGCCTCAATATCTGTTTGGTGAGATAAAAGGCAAAAATTAATGAAAATGCAGTAACTAGTAAAGCCAGTCCGATTGTATAGATGATTGCCTGATTGGCTCTACTGTTGGCACTGCCCTGCGCATCAACCATCGCCTGTCTGTTTATTTCTCTTAGTTCTCGAATATCATTTTTTATCTCATTAAAACTTGGAAGCAACTGCTGATTATATATCTGCCAGCGCTGATCTTCTTCTGCATTATAGAATTGATCAAAATTAGATACAAATTCAAAATATTTTTCATTGATTTTTTCTAAAATTGCACCCTCACCTTCAATGGTGATATTATCTTCTGCTCTAGCCAGCCAGGTATAGAATTCTTTTTCATTGCGTCTGAAGATTTCCTGTCCCTGTTCTTCAGTAGATCTTAAAAGCAGCAATAAGGCACTGTCCTGGCGTTCTATTGATTCAACCATACTGTCACTTGCTTTTATACTGCGGTAATTTTCAACTAAAATATCATTAATTGCATTTGAAAGTGTTTCAAAGTTATATATACTCCAGCCAACAACCCCTGCCAAAATTAAGATCATGACTGCAAAACCAAGGAGTATTTTCCCTTTTAAAGTCTTTATATTCATAATTTACACTCCCTTAAAAAAACAGATTTAATTGCCGAAATCTCTCATTTTATCCAGATTTTCATTTTTCCCCATTAAAACTAATTTATCTCCAGCTTCAATTTTATCATCTGCTCCCGGCGAAATGTATAGTTCTTCCCCTCTTTTAATTGCCATTACATTAACATCAAAGCTGGCTCTCAATTCAAGTTCCTTTAAAGTTCTACCGACCATATTATCACTGGCAAGAATCTCTATTACTCCATATTCTGGAGCAAACTCTATATAATCTAAAACATTGGAAGAGATAAGATTCTGAGCAATTCTTGCTCCCATATCACGCTCAGGATAAACTATTCTATCTGCACCAACTTTTGTTAAAACTTTGCCATGTAATTTATCAGGTGCTTTAACTATTACATAAGGCAAGTTAAGCTCTTTTAAGATTAAAGTACACAATATATTTGCTGAAACATTATCTCCAATACTTACAACCGCTACATCAAAGTTTCTAACACCTAATGTTTTTAAGGCCTCTTCATCAGTAGCATCAGCCTCTACAGCATGAGTTACATCAGCACTGATTGCCTGCACCTTTTCTGGATCACGATCAATCGCTAATACATCATGTCCATTTTCAGCCAGAGTAGTAGCAACACTGGCTCCAAATCTTCCTAAACCTACAACAACAAACTGCTTCATTTATTTTCCCCCTATCTAAATTAACCAACCATTACTTTTTCTGTCGGATAATGATATTTTCCTTTCCTTACCCTTTCACCAAAGGCAAGCGCCAGTGTCAGTGGACCAACTCTGCCAGCAAACATCGTGATAGTGATTAAAACCCTGCTGATATCAGATAGCTGCCCGGTAATTCCTGTTGAAAGTCCCACTGTACCAAAGGCAGAAACTGTCTCAAATAAAACATCAATAAATTGAAAGTCTTCGATCACTAATAAAAGCGTAGTTACCAGTACAACCAGCCCAGCAGCCAGCATTGTAATAGTAAAAGCCTCATAGACGATCTTTTTTTCAAAGCGGCGGTTATATACTTCCATATCTTCTTTACCTGTTATCATGTTTTTTAAGGTAACAAGCATCACTCCAAAAGTAGTTGTTTTGATACCTCCACCGGTCGAGCCGGGTGAAGCACCAATAAACATTAAGATAATGATAATAAAGAGTGAAGACTGTTTTAGAGCTCCGGTTGCAACTGTATTAAAACCTGCTGTTCTTGGTGTTACAGATAAAAACATTGCTCCCAGTGTTTTATCAAGAAGTGGTAAACCAGCAAGAGTATTATCATATTCTAAAACAAAAAAGATAATAAAGCCAAAGATAAGTAAGGCTAAAGTAATTATAAGTACTATTTTTGTCTGCAGAGTTGTTTTTTTAAACCTGACTCTGTTATAAGCTTCTACCATTACCCCAAAACCTATACCACCGAGGATAATTAAGGCCATAATAACAAAGTTAATTGTTATATCACCGGTAAAGTTCTCCAGGCTGTTTCCAAAAAGATCAAAACCAGCATTATTAAAAGCAGATACTGCATGGAAAATAGCCAGATAAATTGCCCTCCCTGCAGGATAATCCTCAACCAGACGGAAAAATAAGATAACTGCAGCAGTTCCCTCAATTGCAAAGGTAAAACCAAGCAGATACTGAACCAGTCTCACCATACCTGAAATCTGATACTGATTTAAATCTTCCTGAATAATTAATCTTTCTTTTAAACTAATCTTTTTCCCAATTATAAAGGCAAATAAGGTAGACATTGACATGATACCTAATCCACCAATTTGGATCAAAAGCATAATAACTGTTGAACCAAAATGAGTAAAGGCTTCTTTAGTATTAACAACAATTAAACCTGTCACACAGGTGGCAGATGTGGCTGTAAATACTGCATCTACTGCATTTAAGCCCTGCCCATCTGTTGTCGCTATTGGCATCATTAAAAGTATTGAACCCAGCATGATAATAATAAAATAACCAAAGACTAAGTACTGTGCCGGGGTTAAATTTTTCTTGCTGATCTTCATTCTCCCTACTCCTCTCAAAACAAATCTATGTATTTATTAAATAAATCAAAACTCTATAAAATCAAAAAAACACTACAGATAGACTGTAGTGCCAATAGATAAATTTCACCATAATATAGAATATAATGGTGGCATCACGTCTGTCCCTTATTTAAAGTCTACGGAGTTAGCTGTCGGGCTAGAAGTAAAGGTCTTCTTCTAATATAGATTCGCCCCAAAAATTGGGTCCCCCGCTCTCAGATGAGATTAGACAACAGAATTATTTTCTTTCCTATATTAAAACACATTATAAATATTTTGTCAAATAAGTGATAAAAATAATTTCTTCCGAAGTAACAAAAACCCCCAGAAAACTCCATCAATAACTGAACAAAATGAAGTTTCTCTGAGGGTAAATAATCTCCAATTGAGATGCTAATTTTATTCGATTTTCCACCGTGATTTCACCGCAGTGAGCCTCAGCCACCGTTAAATACCGCAGTAAAATATACAGTATTTTACAACTATATGGGATATTTCCAACACTAGATTGCTGTTATGACAGGGATTATAAGAAAAGATGCTAATATAAGGAACTTCGACAAAACTCTCCGAAGCCTTGAGCGTAGGTTCGACTCCTACCGGGGGCACCATATATTATTTCTTGATAAAAAACAGTAAAATTTCAAGACTCAATTTTATTATCAATTATATTTCATGAAAGTTAAGATATTTCCTTTAATATTTCTTCTATTTTAGGTTTAGTTTCTGGTAAGTTGACTGTGATAACCTGCCAAATAATATTTAAATCTACTCCAAAATTTTCATGAATTACTATATTTCTTAAACCAATCATTCTTCCCCAGGAAACATTTTCATTTTCTTCATATATTTTTTTAGATAATTTATTAGCTGCTTCACCTATAATTTCAATATTTCTCAAAACTGCATCAATAGTTCGCTCATCTTTTTAAAAGTCTTCTTTTGTCATTTTCTCTGTATAATTAAATATTATAATTAAATATTTTATTCATTGCATTAATTCTATCCTTTAGAAACAAAAGATCTCTCCTCATTGGTATATCACATCTCTTAATATGTCTTCTTTTAATTCTGGTTTTAAAGCTTCTATAGTTACCAAATCAACTTCTCGCTCTAAATTTTCTTCTAAAAATTGTTTTAAATCTATAAATTCCCATCCTATATTTCCAGAAAACTCTACTAAAATATCTATGTCACTATCCTCATTTGCTTCATCTCTTGCAAATGAACCAAAAAGACCAATACGTTTTACTTTGTATTTTTTCTCTAAAATAGGTTTTAAATCCCTAATTTTTTCCTTGAGGGCTTTTTTATCCATAATTTCACTCCTTCTTTCGGTAGCGTTATTAACTATTGATATCATTATATCAATTACGGAGTTGAATAACCCTATAAAAAATCTCTATCTCGGCCGCTATACTGCTCTTTTATGAATTAATTTGTAAAATCACATCTTTCTTCTGGGCAGTATTAATATTGTCTACCCATGTAATCTACAAATCCTATAATTTTAACTTCTGATTTATCTATTTCTCCATAGTTCTCAATATCTGGTTCTAATCTTACCTTGCTATCATTAATAATATAGTATCTTTTTATTGTTCTGTTGTAATCACCACCTTTTCTAATTATCACTAGTATTGTAGACCCATTTGCAGGCTCATTATTTGCTGGTCTTATTAAAATGTAATCACCTTTAATAATCCTCCAATACTTGAAATTATTGTTTGTTATCTTTAAAGCATAAGATGAATCTGTAACATAACTTTCTGGAAAAATAAAGTAGTCTTCCGCAACACATTCTTTCTTATCATCCCAAAAAGATTCATTATCATAATTGTAACTGGGAACCACTTCTCTAGGATTTATATCTTCTACTTTCTCTATATACTCAGAAAGCATTTTATTAATAGACCTTACTTTCTTATCATTCTTATCACCTAAAATATACTTTTCATCAAGATATCCTGCAGCCACCATTAATTCTACATAGCGGACTTGATTATTATTTTCAGCTACTTTCTGCAGTATGTCTGGATTTGGTGGATTTTTTTGCTTTTTATTAAGTAAATTATTAAGGTATGGTCTGCTTACCCCCATTTCTTTTGCAAATTTTGAAACTGTTTTATCCTCACCCTTTGCTTTTTTGATTAAGTTAATTAGTTTATCCTTATTATACACATACATTTCTCTCACCTCACATTCATTATAATTCAATTTTGTATTAAATTCAAAACATTATTTAATATATTTTGTAATTTAGACTTTACTTAAGCTTCTATATATGCTATTATATTGTATATGCTATTATATACTCAATAAACATATCAGATAAGAAGTTTCCCTAATTTTCAATTTATGCTGCAAAAAAGGCGATTTAGTAATATTGAAATTTACTTGATTTTTCAGTAACAATACAATATTGAATTTAATAGGAGGAGATGAATATGTTGATAAAAAATAATTATTTAACTGCAGTATTCATTTTGCTTATTCTATTATTTGTTTTTTCTCAACCATATTGTGCACAGGCACAAAAAAACCAAAGTAATATAAATATTAAAAACGCACCAACTTTTAATCAAGAAATACTTATTATTATTGTATTAATATTTCTGCTTTTAGTTCTGTTTATATGGGAACCTCTTCCAATAGGTGTTATATCTTTATGTATCCCAGTTGTTTTAATTATATTCAATTTCTGGACGAAGGTCTCAGTTGAGGATGCTTTATCAGGATTTAGTAATTCAGCGACAATTACAGTTATGGCAATGTTTGTAATTAGTAGGGGAATTCAAAATAGTGGAGCAATGCAATTTCTAGGAAATAAAATTATTAAATATACTGGTGATAATGAGAAAAAACAAGTGATTGCAATAAGTGGACTGACAGGTATTATTGCTGGTTTTATTAATAACACTCCTACAGTTGCTACTTTTATACCTATGGTGACTGATTTAGCTAGAAAAACAAAAGTATCTCCCTCTAAATTGTTAATCCCACTCTCTTATGCTGCTATGCTGGGTGGTACATTAACTTTATTAGGGACATCCACTAATCTTTTAGGAAGTCAGGTATCTGCTCGCTTGATAAACCATCCTTTTTCCATGTTTGAATTCACAAAATTAGGGATAGTAGTATTTGTGGTGGGAATTTTATATTTAATAACAATTGGACACCGCTTAATACCCGAAAGAATTAGACATGATCTAAAAGATTATATAGAAGAATATGAGATAGAAAAATATTTAACTGAAATAAAAATAGCTGAAAATTCTCCTTTAATTGGACAGGATATAGGAGAATTATTGTCAAATAAGGGTAAGAATTTAGATATTATACAATTAAATCGCAATAATGAAAAATATATGGAACCTCTAGAATTAAAAACAATTAGGCCAAATGATCATTTGGTTATTAGAGCAGATTATGAAACTGTTTTAGAATTTGCAAAGATTAATGGGGTAATTATTCTACCAGAAATTAAAATTTCTCAGGCACAATTAGAAAACGAGATAACCGGGCAAAAAGTAATTGAATTAGTTATTCCTGATAACTCGTTTTTGAAAGGCAGGACTATAAATAATGTTAATTTCCTTAATCGTTATGATGCAAGTTTGCTTGCAATTAGACATGGAGGGGAAATTGCCCATACTGATATTAAAAATTTTTATTTGAGAGAAGGGGATGTTCTTCTATTACTGGCTGCTGAAAATACTATAGAAAGGCTAAAAGAAAATCAAAACTTTATAATAAGAGAAAGGGATGAAACAGAAACTATTGCTTATAAGCCTTCAGATATTATTTTATCAGTAGGAATTGCTTTTTCGATAATTATTTTGGCATCACTTAAAATATTGCCGATTCCGATTGCTACTTTAGCAGGTGTTGCAGCAATGGTTATCTTAAAATTAATAAATCCACAGGAAATATATGATTCAATTAATTGGGAAGTTATTTTTCTTTTAGCGGGTTTAATACCACTAGGGGTTGCAATTGAGCAGACTGGAACTGCTAAGTTTATAGCTAATCAGATTTTAAATATTGCAGGATTTTTACCGGATATTATTGTTTTGGCGATATTTTATTATATGACTACACTACTTACAGATATAATAAGTAATAATGCCACTGTGGTACTTATGATTCCGGTGGCAATAAATGCTGCAGATCAGATTGGAGCAAATCCTTTTGCCTTTGTTTTAGCAGTAACATTTGCTGCTAGTGCTTCGTTTGCGAGCCCGGTAGGCTACCAAACAAATTTAATGGTTTATGGACCGGGAGGTTATAAATTTAGGGATTATGTGTTAGTAGGAGCACCTTTAGAAATAATAATGGCTGTTATAGTACCAATTGCTATTTCAATATTTTGGGGATTATAAAACATATAAGAGATAGTTTGTTTAGCTGGCTGGATTTTTGTCTTAAATAATAAAGATCTTTACCATTTTTTAAATTATATTACAAAAAAAGGGGGATATAGGAATAATCATTAGATATTTAAAATGTTATAACCTTACTATTACTTTTTAGATAATCAGTTAAAGGTTCTCCCATATATTTAACATCAATACCCAGTTCTGCTAAATCATCGGCAACACCATACTGATCAGCACATGCCTGACAGGCTTCAACTTCAATTCCTTCTTCGATAAATTCTTTAATCTGCTCCTGCAGTTCCTGATCCTCACTTAACAGTTTTGAGGATGGTCCCCAAACTATAAATTTAATATCCTGCCACCATCCTCTTGTTTTAGCATTAAGCGTGTACATAAAAACCATTTTTTTAGCTACTTCTTTATCTCCACTTGTCCATAAAACAACTAAACTATTTTCATCTGCCATTTTATTCAACTCCTCTTTTTTGTTTAATTTACAAATTATTAATTATTGTCTGGGGTTCTGTGCGAACAGTATAATCTAAATTCAGATCGACAAATTCTATTTCCCTTTCCTGATTTATAATATAGGCTGCAGGCAGTGCCTGTTGATAGGTGTTTAACTGGAGATTACAGTAATGATACCAGATTTTGCTACAAATTTCAATCTTTAGCTTATCTGGACTTTCCCCATTTTTTATATACTGCTGCAAAAAGGGGAGATGCAGGAATATTGAAATTTTTAGTCAATGAATCTTAACGAAATGAAGGAAGAAATAGGGTTGAACTGCAGGATGGAGTGAGCTAATCATGAGTCAGGAGGACTCATTGATTAGTGTGCCCTATTTCACACCCGAATTGAGTTTTAGATAAATCTAAAAATTTCGTTGATGACTAAAGCCCCCTTTTTGCAGCTTGAAAATAAATTTTGGGGAAACCCCTGTTAGCTTATTCATCAGATCAATCCCTTTCTTTTATTTGATTTCAGGATCAATAATATCTTTAATGGTTGTCTGTTCAAGTTCAGCCAGCATTTTTTGATAGGCCCTTCCAAATACACGATGGATTTTACACCTATCTTTAATTGAACAGCCGTGAATATCATCAACACATTCAAATACATTGTCTTTAGCTTCAAAAAGTTCCATTATTTGAGCCAAATTTATATTATCAGCATTATTAGCTAAAGTATATCCCCCCCTTTTTCCCTCAGCAGAGCTTACAATTCCAGCTGCTGATAATTTCTGCATTACCTTTGCCAGATAAGATGAAGATACATTTTCTAAATCTGCTAATTCTTTTACTGAAAGTTCCTGGCCTTTATTTCGGGCTAAGATCATTAAGGCATGGACTGCATAATCCGTTTTTCGTGAAGTTTTCATATACTTAAAATATCTCCTTTTTTAACTTTAATTCTAATTATATAAATGACAGGCAGCTAAATGACCTATCTCTACCTCTTTTAGTTCCGGTTCTACCTTTTTACATTTATCAAAACTATATTTACAGCGGGGATGAAAACTGCAGCCGGCTGGTGGATTAATTGGGCTCGGAACTTCTCCTTCTATAATTTCATGCTCCTGATAATTCCAGTTATCATTTATTCCTCTTAATGAAGAAAATAATGCTTCTGTATAAGGATGAACAGAATTGTTGAAAATAGTATCAGTATCTGTGATTTCAACTATTTTACCCAGGTACATTACTGCCACCTTATTGCTGATATATCTTACCTCATGTAAATTATGAGAAATCCAGAGATAGGTCAGCTGATATTCCTGCTGCAGCTTTTTCATTAAATTCAAAACTGCCGACATTATCGAAATATCAAGACCGGAAGTTGGTTCATCACAGACTATAAATTCAGGCTGCAGAGCAAGAGCTCTGGCAATTCCAACTCTTCGGGCCTGACCACCACTTAATTCGTGGGGGAAAAGCTCAGAATACCTTTTAGAAAGTCCCACTAGATCCAGCAGTTCCCAGACTCGATCCAGCAGATTTAAATCATCCTTAATCTGGTCATGGATGTATAGAGGTTCGGAAACTATCTCTTCTACAATAAAGCGAGGATTTAAAGAAGAGCGGGGATCCTGCAGAATCATCTGGGCATCTTCTCTAAAGGCTTTCAGCTCCTGTTTATTAAAATTATTTATTGACCTGCCTTTATACAAAATTTCTCCAGCTGTCGGTTCAATCAATCGCAAAACAGAACGAGCCACTGTTGTCTTACCACAGCCGCTTTCCCCGACTACAGCCAGGGTATCCTCCTTCTCTATCTTAAAACTTACATCATCAACTGCCTTAACCTTAATTGGACCTTTATTGGCCAGTTTGTAAAGCAGGCCGTCATTATTGACAAAATATTTTTTTAAATTTTTAACCTCAACTAAAGCCATTTTTATATCTCCTTAACGGTCATTTAAAAAACAGGCTGAAAAATGCTCTGAAGCTATTTTTTCAAGCCGGGGATCTTCCTGCCGACAGCGTTCAAAACTATAGCTGCAGCGGGGATGGAAATTACATCCGACTGGATAATTACCAGGATCAGGAACCTGTCCGGGAATTGTCTGCAGTTCTTCTGTTTTTTTATAATCCGGCAGACATTTTAAAAGTGCCTCAGTATAAGGATGGTTGGGGTGATCAAATAACTCTCTGGTCTGAGCAACCTCAACTATCCGCCCTGCATACATCACTGCAATCCTATCACTTAAACCGACAACAACTCCTAAATCGTGACTGATATATAGAATAGATGTTTTGTACTCATCTACTAGATTGGATAGTAAGTTTAAAATTTGGGCCTCCACTGTCAGATCAAGAGCTGTTGTCGGCTCATCTGCAATCAAAAGAGAGGGGTTGGAAATAAAGGCCATGGCCAGCATCACCCGCTGCTTCATCCCACCACTAAACTGATGGGGATATTCTCCAAATCTGTATTCTGGATCTGAAATGCCAACTTTTTTTAAAATTTCAACCGCTTCTTTTTTTAGTTCTTTTCTACTTTTTTGTTTTTTAGACTTAAAATACAGTACGTCAAGAATTTGAGTTCCCACTTTAAAGACTGGATTTAAAGCATTCTGAGGATTCTGAATCACCATTGCCATTTCCTGACCTCGAATCTGATCATTAAAATCTTTTTCGGATAAATTGCAGATATCTTTACCTTTAAAAAATATACTTCCCTCTGCTATTCTGGCTGAATCTGGCAGCAATCTTAAAATTGTTTTTCCAAGAGTAGATTTACCAGAGCCGCTTTCTCCAACAAGAGCCAGGATTTCACCACTGTCAAGTTCCAGATTTATGTCCTGCAGTACCCTTAAATATTTCCCTTTATTTCTATATTCAACTGCTAAATTATTAATCTTTAAGATTTTATCGGGCATAAGAACTTATACCTCCTGGTTTAATTTTGGATTTAAAGCCACCCTCAGACTCTCAGCAAAAGTCGAAAACCCTAGCATAGTCAGCATTATTGCCAGAGCCGGCCAGAGAATCATTAAGGGAGCAGTCTGAATATACTGATATGACTCCTGCAGCATTACTCCCCAGCTGCTTAAAGGAGGCTGTAAGCCCAGACCAAGAAAAGAAAGTCCTGCTTCCCACATGATCATTGAGGCCATATCCATTCCACTTAAGACAAGAACTGAAGCAAAAATATTGGGCAAAATATGTTTAAAAATTATGCGGGAGTTATCTGCTCCCAGTGATCTGGCTGCCTCAACAAAATCCTCTTCTTTTTCAGAGAGAGTTTCTGCTCTGACCACTCTGCCATAGCGGGGCATAATTGTCACTCCAAGAATAACTATTACACTTAATAATGAAGGCCCAATTATAGAAAGCAGAACTAAAATTAAAATTATTGGTGGAAAAGCCCTGATCACATCAAAGATAAATAAAATTATACTCTCCAGTATTCCCCCAACATAGGCTGCCAATAGTCCCAGAATTATTCCAATAATTACTGAGATAATAATCCCACCAAAAGAAACCAAAACTGCCGGACGAGCTGCATATATTAGACGGCTTAAAATATCTCTGCCCAGGCTGTCAGTACCAAGCAAATTTTGCAGACTTGGTCCTTCCAACCTTTTAGTCACATTGGTTTTATAGGGGTCAGCAGGAGCAATCAGGGGTGCAAAAATAGCTGAAATCAAAATCAGCATGATTACTGAGCCGCCGAGATATGCTTTGTAATCTTTTTTCATTATTTTAATTACTCTAGCACTCTTTTTTTGAAAGCGAAAAAATTTCTGACTCTTAAACATGTCTAACCTCCAGCAGTTTATTTTTGTTTGATTCTGGGATCAAAATAGGCATATGAGATATCAGCAACTAGATTTGCAATTACAAATAAAAGGGCAGCTACTAAAACTCCGCCTCTAACCAGGGGAAGATCACGTTCATTAACCGAATCAACAATCAATCTACCCAGCCCGGGACGGTTAAAAATTACTTCTACAAAAACTGCTCCACCAAGCAGCCTGCCTATACCAAGCCCAATTACTGCAATGATAGGTTTAATTGCTTTTTTTAAAGCATATTTATAAAGAATATAATAACGGGGAATCCCAAATGATTTTTCAGTCTGAATGAACTCCTGATCCAGGGTTTCGAGCATTGAACTTCTGGTTAAGCGAGCAATATAACCGGTCCAGCCAACCGAAAGAGCCAGAGCAGGTCCAATTAAGTGATGAATGCTGTCTAATAAGCCGCCATCACCAATTCCAATTGAGGGCAGCAGATTAAAATTAACTGAAAAAACAACTATTAATAATACCCCGGCAATATAGGTTGGAGTTGAAGCAGTAATAAATGAAAGCATAGTTAAAAACTTTTCAAAATAACTGTTATTATAATTTGCTGCCAGGAGGCCAATAGAAATTCCGTTAAAAACAGCCAGGCCCATCCCGGCCAGGGTTAAAATAACTGTGTAAGGCAGAACATCTAAAATGACTTTTAATACTGAGCGATCTCTAAAAATTGAAGTCCCAAGGTCTCCTTTAATAATATTCTGTAAGTAGATTAAATAACTCTGATACCATGGTTTGTCAAGTCCAAGTCGGCTCTCAAGTTCCTCTGCCATTTCTGGAGTGGCTCTGGGACCAAGTATAATATCTGCTGGATCTCCCGGCAGTAAATAACTGAGGCTGAATAACAATAATAAGACTGTAAGAATAGTTGGAATCACCCATAAAAAGCGTTTTGTGATATAGATAAACATATAGCTAATCCTCCAGCTTTTAAATTTAAAAGAATAAAGCTTTTTGGTTTAATTAGAATCATTTGGAATCCCCAATAAATTGTTTGGATAAAACCTGAATCTAAATATTTAAATCCAAATTCAGGTTTGCAGTGTTATAATGTTTTTTTATTCTTCGCTGCTGGTTATTAACCAGGGCAGAACTACTCCATCAGGTGAAAAAACCGGCGTAATTTCAGTAGTCCAGGCAGGTGTTTTAACTCCATGGGTAACCCAGATTCCAATCGAGTCGTCATTCATCAGCTGCTGCATTTTCTTGTAATTTTCAGCCCGCAGATTACTGTCCAGGGTAGTTTCAGCTTCCTGCCAGAGATTATCATATTCCTTATTTGACCAGTGGAACAAGTTCCACTTTCCAAGCTGTTCACTCAAATTCCACTGAAAATTATAGCCTGGATCAACAGTGTTGGTAAATCTGGCATAGGTAATATCATAACTGCCGTCCTGCCAGCGGTCAATTTTTGGTCCAACCTCCAGGGCTTCGATATTTAAATCAATATTAAAGCGTGATAACTGATCCTGAATTAGAGCTCCAATTAATCTTCTTTCTTCATTGGCGTCAGTTACATACTCCAGCTCAAAACCTTCTCCTTCGGGATAACCCGCTTCTGCCAGCAGATTCCAGACATAATCTTCTCCCACGTCTTCCAGCTTAAAATCAGGAGCCTGCCAGTAACCGGTCATATCTTCAAGCAAAATTGAGTTGGCTCTTTCTGCCTTACCGGCAAAGGCTCCAATCAAAATTTCTTCTGGATTAATTATATACCTTAAGGCTTCTCTTAGTTTCTTATTATTCAGTGGTTTCTTACTGGTATTGAAAGCAACATATTGAATTGCCAGGTCTGGATAAATTTCAGCTTCAAACTTCTCCATTTGACTTATCTGATCAAAGTTGTCAAGAGTAAGCTGGCCAATATCGATCTCTCCAGACTGTAAAGCCAGTTCCTGAGATGTAGGATCAGACATCGGCATAAATACTATTTCACCATATTCAGCCCCTGCCTCAAAATAATCATCATTTCTCTTTAGTGTTATATTATTGTTGACATCCCATTCTTCAAAAACATAAGGTCCAGTACCAATTGGGTTGCTGGCAAATTTTTCTCTTCCCATCTCTTCAACTGCCTTTTTGCTGACAATCAAACCGGCATTAAAAGGTAAGGTAGAAGTGAAAAGTCTTCCCATTGGCTGTGTCAAAATCAATTTAACTGTATACTGATTGATAACTTCAACTCGTTCCAGATTAATAAATGACTGTGCTTCTGGTGAATTTGCATCTTCTGCGATTATTCTTTCAAAAGAAAATTTAACATCTTCAGCAGTAAATTCCCCGTAATCTTTATGAAACTCTATTCCTTCTTTCAGCTGAAAAGTGATTTCTGTGTTATCTTCCGAAATCTCCCACTCTTTTGCCAAATCAGGCACTACCTCAAATGTTCCCGGCTTATATTTAACAAGTCCATTAAAAATTGAATTCATAACCGGCCAGTCAGATAAAACCCGCTGCAGGTAGGCTGGATCAAGTGTCTGAGCCCTACCAGGTATAGCAATATTTAAACTGTCATCCTGAGCAGCTGCCGGATTAGTTAAAAGTCCTAAACATAAAACAGTAATTATGAATAAATATATATATTTATTTTTTAACATTTTGACCTCCTTCGATTCACTCTTCCTCCACAATACAAAAACTAATTTTAAATTTAAATATTTTCTTATCTCATTTCCTATCTATATTCTGGATTTGGATGATCGAAGCTGCAGCCTGCATCCCAGGCACTGCGCTGATTGCCGTGGGCAGTAATTCCATCATTTCCCTTAAGCATCTTGGCCAGGTGCATTAAATTCCAGGTCATAAAAGTTGTATTTCTCTGGGTAAAATCATTTTCCAAATTTTTTTCCATAATTGCCTTTGCTACATCCATTAATCCCCTTGTATTTGAGATCTTGGGTGATTTTTTAAGAGTACAGTTAATAAATAAAGCCTTTAAATTAGAAAAATCTTCGGTATTTTCTTCACACAATTTAAGCTGCTTTTCATTTAATTCCATTTTCCTGCCTCCTTTTAACTTAGATGTTAAATGTCCGCGTTTATGTTAAACTAATTATAGTACATTGATAATGAATTTACAAGCGCAAACTCAAAAATATAAGTTTATAATAAAATTTCTGCGATAATTGGAGTAGAAGGAAGTCCAAGTTGTGGAATTAATAAAAGCTGTTCTTCCCAAAAATGGGGAGAAAGTTTTTCTACTGATAAAATAAAATTAGACAAAACATTAGCTACTTTTTCGTGTACTCTAATCTAATTTATTCTTTGCTTTGTACCAATTGTTTGAGCTTTCTTTTCTTAGGCGTTTCATTTTGGATTTTGCTTGTAACTTCTCTCAACCAATTTAATTCTTTTTTTAGTTCAGATAATTATGCAGCAAATTTAGAATATAACAAGAATTTATCGTTTTTAGATTGACCCTGGAAGTGGTTATTATCGAAAGTTTTTGTTTATGGAAAGAAGTAAGGGTATATTAACAAAAAACAACCAGATATTAAGATATCTGGCATATTTGAGATGAATTTTTTATTCTAATTCTAATAGTTCTTCCCACTCTTCATAAAGTTTTTCAAGCAGGCGGCTTTTTCTATCATATTTTTCTTTTAAATCCTGCAGCAGCTCAAAATTATCAATATTTTCTGGTTCTGTCATTTTAGTTTCGAGAATTTCCAATTCCCGTTCTGCAGCTGTGATTTCTTCTTCTATTTCCATAAATCGCTGCTGTTTTCTGTTTTCTTTAGCTCGTTTCTGCTTCTGCTTTTCATAATCTAATTTGCCTTTATTTACTTTGTCATCACTATCACTTTCCTTTGACTGATTATCCTTTTTCTTGTTTTTATAGTAACTATAACTGCCATAATATTTTTTTAAAGATTTATTTTCCAGCTCATATATATAATCAACTACTTTATCAAGAAAATATCTATCATGAGATACAGCTAAAACTGTACCCTCATAATTTTCCAGTGCTTCCTCTAATACTTCTCTGGAAGCAAGATCAAGATGATTAGTAGGTTCATCAAGGATTAAAAAATTATAATTACCAGTCATAAGCTGAAGCAGCCGCAGACGGCTTTTTTCTCCCCCACTCAGCTGAGAAACTTTTTTGAAAACATCATCTCCTGTAAATAAAAAGGCAGCAAGTAAATTTCTCGCTTCCGATTTTGTTACATATGTCTCCCTCTGCAGAGCAGTTATAAGATCATCATTTTCGTTAAAACCACTAAATTCCTGCCTATAAAAAGCTGGATAGACATTAGCACCAATTTTTACCTTACCAGAATCTGCTTCCAACTCACTCATTATAATTTTCAATAATGTTGATTTTCCTGAACCGTTATCTCCAATAACAGCCGCTTTATCTCCTCTAAAAAGTGATATATTAACATCATCCAGAAGCTCTAAATTGGAAAAGCTTTTGGAAAGATTACTGACTTTTAAAACTTCATCTCCACCTCGAATACCCTTATCCAGCGAAAGTTTAATCTTAGGAGCTTTTAATCTTGGTTTTTCGATACGATCAATTTTATCCAGTCTCTTCTGCATGGCTTTAGCTCTTTTAAACATTTTTTCACTATCACGAGATCTGCCCCAGACATAAAGCCGTTCTATTGCTTCTTCCAGCTGTTTAATCTTTTTTTGCTGGTTCTTATATTCTTTTAATCTCTGTTTATATCGGCGTTTTCTTTCTTTCTGATAGTAAGAATAATTTCCTGCATAATCTTCATTTTTACCATTTTTGATTTCTACTATTCTTTCAACCACATTATCCAAAAAATATCTATCATGTGAAATAACAAGTAAAGTTCCTTCATAATCTTTTAAGTAATTTTCCAGCCATTCCACAGATTTTAAATCAAGATGATTTGTCGGCTCATCAAGTAGCAAAATATCAGGTTTTAACAGAAGAAGTTTTATCAAACCAAGCCGTGTTTTTTCTCCTCCACTTAACTGGACCAGCTTTTTATTAAATATTTCTTTTTCACTAAAACCAAGTCCAACAGCAACTTGCTTAATTCTGCTTTCGTATTCATATCCAACTCCAGCATTAAATTCCTGCTGTAAATCACTGTATTCTTGCATCAATTTTTCCAATTTTAATTTTACTTCCTGAGATTCATCAGCTTTTTCACCAAGCTGAGCAATCTTTTTTTCCATCTTATTTAAATTATCTATCATTTCAATTACATCAGCAAAAACAGATAAAAGTTCATCATAAATCGTCTTATCATCTGCAAAATCCGACAGTTGTTTTAAGTATCCAATCGTTTTATCACTGCGGATGGAAATATTACCCTCACAGCTCTCTAAACCTGCAATTATTTTAAAAACTGTTGTTTTCCCGGAACCATTTGCTCCTATTAATCCCACTCTTTCGCCTTTATTTAAGTTAAGAGAAAAACTCTTTAAAACATCTGTTATTCCATATGATTTTTTGATATTATTTATATTTAGTATTGACATTAAAAACACCGCTTTTATGTTTTTTCCTGGACTAAGGAAGCTGGTAGCTGCTTTCTTTATCATTCGGTCTAAAAAGAACTGCAATTCCTCCAATAACCTGTACTACTGATGCAGCTGCAGCTGCAGCCAGCTCATCAGCACAAGATTTTGTTGATCTACCTGTAGATTCTAAAATACGAACCTTTAATAATTCATGATCTTCTAATGCTTTATCAACCTGATTTATTACTGATTCATTTATCCCATCTTTACCTACATGAACAACAGGGTCAAGATTATTTGCTTGTGCACGCAGAAAACTTCTCTGCTTTCCAGTTAATTTTGACATATTTTTCACCTCTATTCTATATATTCAAATTCCATTGGTCCAATTACTACAGTTTCTTTTTCCTTCACATTTTCTTCTTTAAGCTTTTCATTTAAATTATAGTGTTTTAAAACTCTGAGCATTCTCTGAACAGCGGCATCATTATTAAAATCAGTTTTTTCTACAAAATCATTTACCACCGTCCCCAGAACTTCGTATCTTCCTTTTCCAACTTTTTTTATATATAATTCTTCCTTAAAATCAGGTTTAATAACTATTTCTTCTTCTTTTTTGCTTTTAACTTTAGGTAAATCTTCCAGCAGCTGTCCAATTCTATATACCAGATTTTTTGTGCCCTCTCCAGTAACTGCCGAGATAGGAAAAACTTCATATCCTTTTTTGTTTAATTTTCTCTTTACCCGCTCAATATTTTTTTCTGCCTCTCTGAGGTCAATTTTGTTAAGAGCAGCAATTTGGGGTAATGAGAAAAGATAATCATTATACTTTTTTAACTCATAATTTATTTTGTCGAAATCATCCAGTGGGTCTCTTCCCTCTATTCCCGAAACATCTATTACATGAACCAATAATTTTGTTCGTTCTAAATGTTTCAAAAATTCATCTCCAAGGCCGGTACCTTTATGTGCTCCTTCTATAATTCCAGGAATATCAGCCATCACAAATGACTGGTATTCACCATAACTTACAACTCCCAGATTAGGATGTAGGGTTGTAAAATGATAGGGTGCTATTTTAGGCTCAGCATGTGAAACCTGCGAAATCAGTGTAGATTTACCCACATTAGGATATCCTACAAGTCCAACATCAGCCAGCACTTTTAATTCCAGCCGTAGTTTGCGTTTTTCCCCTTTTTTTCCGTTCTCTGAAAATTTAGGAGCTTTACGAGTAGATTTTTTAAATCTTGCATTTCCTTTACCACCACTGCCACCTTCAGCAGCAATAAATCTTTCCTGACCTTCCTTAAGGTCAACAAGAAATTCATCAGTATCAGCATCATAAACTTCTGTTCCTGGTGGAACCTTCAGTATTAAATCCTCACCATTTTTACCGTGCTGATTTTTTCCGGCCCCATTTTTCCCATTTTCTGCCTGATAAATGTTGTTATAGCGGAAATCAGCTAGAGTATTCATACCTTCATCAACTTCAAGTATAATACTGCCGCCATCTCCACCATCTCCGCCATCAGGGCCACCCATATCAATATATTTTTCTCTGTGAAAACTGACAACACCATTTCCACCATCTCCAGCTTTTACAGTAAATTCTACTTCATCTATGAACATATATTTCACCTCCTGTAATTAGAACCGTTACATCTAATATAATAACAATTTACAGATACTTTTCTAAACATCAGATATTATATAACACTAATAATACAAGAAAAACCCCCAGTACTAAACAGCACTGAGGGATAATATTTCATATATTAGCTTGAAATAGCAGCAACCTGACTTTCAGTATATACACTAATCTGGCGGTTTTTTCTGCCTTTTCTCTCAAATTTAACAAATCCATCTACTTTGGAGAATAATGTATCATCACTACCTCTGCCTACATTTAAACCTGGCTTAAATTTAGTACCTCTTTGACGCACTAAAATACTGCCGGCAGACACAAATTCACCGTCAAACTCTTTTACTCCCAGTCGTTTCGATTCACTATCACGACCATTTTTGGAACTACCAACACCCTTTTTCTGGGACAATCTCTCCACCCCCCTTAAACAAAAAATTAAAATAATATTTATGCTTCAATACTTTCAATCAAAACTTTAGTATACGGCTGTCTGTGCCCGGTTTTTTTACGATATCTAATTTTAGGTTTATATTTGAAAACCACAATCTTCTTATTTTTACCCTGCTCGATAACTTTAGCCTTTACTGATGCTCCATCAACAAAAGGAGTTCCAGCTTTAAAACCATCATCATCAGAAAAAGCTAAAACTTTATCAAATTCTACTATTTCTCCTTCTTCTACAGGGAGTTTTTCTACTTTAATGATCTGGTCTTCTTTTACACGGTATTGTTTCCCGCCAGTTTTAATAATTGCATACATTTCTACATACACCTCCCCTACCTCAGACTCGCCGGATAAAGGTACTCATATTACAAATGAGATTTCAGACCTTTCCCGTGCGGTTTTGGCATTCTCACCTAAGTGAGGATCTGAAAAATTAATTCCAGATATTTATTTTAGCATATTATTTAATTATAGTCAAGTTAAATGTGCTCTGGCATAAGTCCGATGCAGATCATCAATTTCTATTTCTACATCAGTTCCTACCATATTACCTGCTCCATTAACTATAATTATAAAGCCATCAATTCTAGCTATACCAGAACTGGAATTACTTGCATGTTCTTCTTCTATTACAACCCTCATCCTGTCTCCAGGATTGATATCCAAACTATCGGGCTTCATTTCCTCTTTGCTTCCTTTTTCTAGCACAATATCTTCATATCTTAATTCTGCATTACCAGAAATATAAATATTTATACCAAACTCATCTTCCAGTTCTTTAAGCTTATCTCCACCTGAACCAATCAGCACAGCTGCAACTTCCGGATGCAGTTCAAGTGCTATTGCCTGATAATTTTCTCTAGAAGTTATTTCATCAATTTTTCTTATAACTTTCATTGCAACAGTTGATTCAGATAAAACCTGTCCTGTTCCTCCACAGCAGGGACAATCTTTCTGCATCAATGTTCCAAAACCTTCTCTAACCTTTTTTCTAGTCATCTCAAGAAGACCAAGCTGGGTTAAACCTAAAATAGATGTTTTTGTCCTGTCTTTTTTTAATTCACCTTCCAGCAGATTTATTACTTCCTGCTGATCTTCATATTTTTTCATATCAATAAAATCAATAATAATTATACCACCTATATCTCTCAATTTTAACTGACGGGCAATCTCTTCTGCAGCTTCTTTATTGGTTTTAACTATAGTGTCCTGCAGGTTTTTTTTGCCCACAAATTTACCTGTATTTACATCAATAGAGACAAGGGCTTCAGTATTATCTATAACAATATAACCACCTGATTTTAACCAGACTCTCCTTTTTAAAAGACTTTCAATTTCTTTTTCTATATTATATGCTGCCAGAATAGGTATATTCCTCTGATAAAGTGCGATTCTGCTTTTTAACTCTGGCGCAAAAGTTGATGTTAAGTCCATTAATCTCTGATAATCTTTTTTGTCATCTACCACTACTCTATCAATATTATGATCTAAATAATCCCTTATTAAATTTTTTAAGAGGTCTTCTTCCTGATAAAGTCTTTCTATACTGGAACTTTTTAAAAACTGATTCCTAATTCTTTTCCAGGTACCAGAAAGGAAATTATAGTCATTTTTAAAACTATTAAAATCTTTTTTATAAGCATTTGTTCTAATAATTAAACCTTCTTTATCAGATTTAAGCTCTGCCGCAATATCACGCAATCTGTCCCTTTCGTCATTATCAGTAATACGCCTGGAGACACCAATTTTACTGTCAAAAGGAATATATACAAAATATCTACCCGGTATGGAAATTTTACAGGTTACTTTTGCACCTTTACTGCCCATCGGCTCTTTAACTACCTGTACCAACAGCCACTGTCCTGGCTGAAGTACATGTTTAATATTTAATTTCTTTTCTTTCAACATATTTTTTTGATTATTATCCAGAAGTGGATAAAGATCATTTAAATGAATAAATGCGTTTTTAGAAATACCTATATCAACAAAAGCAGCCTGCATACCCGGAAGAACATCCTGGACTCTTCCCCGGTAAATATTGCCTGCAATTTTGTGATAAGTATCTCTTTCAAAAAATAAATCTTCTAAAGAATTATTATTTACCAGTGCTGCCCTTCTTTCTCTATATTCTGAATTAATAATTATCTGTCTGCTCATCGTTCTCAACTCCTGACAATGCTGTCTGAATATGGACTATAAAATTTGTTGTTTTTATTAACAAAAACTCCCTCTCTTATTACATCAAGTGGAGTAATTTTGTTCACTGATGAATATTTTTTCATCAGTGCTTTATTTAATTCTTCAGGCCTCACATTTCCTCTGCTGCCTGTGACAACAGCAAACTTCCATAAATCTTTTTCCACAATTTCAGCAGAAAATATTCTCGGTTTTAAGTCCACTTCTCTATCTGCTTTATTTCGCCTTTTTCGGACAACGATAATTTTATCTTCTTTCATAAATTCATCCAGCATTTTTTTCTGCTTTTTTAAATTCAAATTTTCATTAAAATTAAAATTTATTGTATATACAGCAGTATTTAAAATAGAAGATAAAGATTTTGTGCTTTTATCTATTTTAACTGCTTGAATAAATCTTACTCCTGATGGAGAAACATTATTTAATCTGTTAATAATCACTTCTGTTTCCAACTTTTCCGCTAATTCTAAATCAAAATATTCTCCTCTGCTGATAATTCCCACTGCAAGTGGAGGTCCTACTGATAATTTTATCTGTGGATTAAATCCACCACTAAAAACAGCAGGAAGTTTGGACCGTCTAACAATTCTCCTCAGTGTTTTTATAAGCTGAAGGTGAGATATATACATAACATCCTCAAGTTTGGAAAATTTTATTCTATAAAGCATTTCCATCACCACTCATCAGTTCCAAACCAGCAGAAAAGCTGTCACAGACTGCACAGCCTGTACAGCTTTCAAATCTGCAGTCAGCCGTTCTCTCACCACTAAAAGATTTTTGATATTCTTTAAATAAAAAATCCCTGCTGACACCAATATCCAGTATTTCCCAGGGGAATACTTCTTCGTCCTCCCTCATGCACAGATAATCTTTGGGATTAATATCATTTTCTCTAAAAGCTTCTCCCCAGAGTCGTGGATTGAATAATTCGTTCCATCCTTCAAATCTACTTCCTTTTTTCCAGGCATCTGCAATAACAGGTGCAAGTCTCCTGTCTCCACGAGCTATAACTCCCTCAAGCCTGCTTAATTCTGGATCATTCCAGCTGAAGTTTAATCCCCTTCCCCTTAGATTATCACGCAAATAATTCTGTTTTTCTATAATTTCTTCAACCTCATCCATCTTTACCCACTGAAACGGAGTGAAAGGTTTGGGAATGAATGTTGATACACTGACTGAAATTTCTATCTGCCTCATCTTTTTTTTGGTATTTCTTCTTATTTGACGACCAATTTCCAGAACCTTTCTGGCCATTCTAACTATACCTTCTATATCTTCCATAGTTTCTATTGGCAGACCAATCATAAAATAAAGCTTTATTTTTGACCAGCCGCTTTCAAAAGCAGCTCGAGCTGCACTGTAGAGTTCTTGTTCATCCACATTTTTATTAATAACATCTCTCAAACGCTGTGTACCAGCCTCAGGTGCAAAAGTTAGACCAGTTTTGCGGACTTTCTGAACTTCTTCTGCCAGTTCCACAGAAAATTTATCCACTCTTAATGAAGAAAGAGAAATGCTTATCTTTCTATCACTAAAACGGCGGTTCATTTCTTTTACAAGTTTTTTTATTTCTATATAATCTACTGTGCTTAAAGAAGTAAGAGATATTTCTTCAAAACCGGTACTGTCAACAGCTCTTTCAGCCAGATCAACAAGCCTTTCTATACTTCTTTCTCTGACAGGCCGGTAGGTCATTCCGGCTTCACAAAATCTACAGCTTCTTGTACACCCTCTTGAAATTTCTAGAACAATTCTATCATGAACTGTATCTTTATAAGGTACAATAAAATTAACCGGATAAAATGCTTGATCGAGATTTTTCACCAGCTGTTTTTTCACTTTTTCTTTATCTGTTTTGGAGCTGCTATATGACAAAACTTTTCTGTCTTCATATTTAACATCATACAGTGAAGGTACATAAATACCTGATAATTTATTTAATTCAACTAAAATTTCTTTTTTATTCAAAAAACTATCTTTAAGCTGCTGATATTTTTTAAGAAATGGTATAATTAAATCTTCTGCTTCTCCTACAAAAAATAAATCAATGAAATCAGCTATCGGTTCCGGATTAAAAACATTTGCCCCACCAGCAATAACAAGAGGAGCTTCTTCTTTCCTTTCACAGCTGTAAATAGAAATACCACTCAAATCAAGCATATTTAATATATTTGTATAACTCATCTCATACTGAAGTGTAAATCCAATTAAGTCAAAATCTTTAATTTCATGATAGCTCTCCAGTGTAAATAAAGGAATGTCAATATCTCTCATTAATTTCTCCATATCAGTCCAGGGAGCATAAACTCTTTCTGCAATAAATTCTTCTTCAGAATTTATCAGATGATAAAGTATTTTTAAACCTAAATGTGACATAGCAAGTTCATAAACATCAGGAAACGCAAGTGCAATTTTTAGTTTATCTGGTGACCATTCTTTTCTAACAGAATTCCATTCATTACCAATATATCTTTCTGGATTTGAAATTCTATGTAAATTTTTATTAATTTTTTCTTTATACTGCAAAAAACCACCTCATTAAATTTTCAAAACACTTTTAAAATATAATTTTATTTTTTCTTAAATTGACATTAATCACTATTCCAACTGCCAGAAGTGAAGTGGTCATAAAAGTACCACCATAACTAATAAAAGGAAGTGGAATACCTGTTATAGGCATAATTCCCATTGTCATTCCTATATTCTCCAAAATATGGAATAAAAACATAGCCATTATACCGACAGCTACCAAATACCCATATCTATCTCTCGCATTTTCTGCAACATTCATAAACTGCCAGAGCAAAAATAAATATAACAAAATCACAGCTGCTGAACCAATAAATCCAAACTCTTCTCCAATTACTGAAAAAATAAAGTCTGTGTGTTTTTCTGGTAAAAAATTAAGCTGATTTTGTGTCCCTGCAAATAAGCCTTTGCCGGTTATTCTGCCGGAGCCAAGAGCAATTTTAGACTGGATAATGTTATAACCACTGCCGTATGGATCTACATCAGGATTTATAAAAACAATCAATCTATTCAGCTGATATTCCTGAAGAAAAGGTAAAGGGGTATCAATCATCACATGAGCAGTAATAATCAGCACTACTATTAAAAATCCTCCACCAAAAATAGCTGCCATTATTTTTAGATTTCCTCCACCTGCAAACATCATAACTAAATATATAAAAAACAGCACAAGTGCTGTCCCCAAATCATTCTGCAGAATTATTAACGAAAATGGAATAAAAGCAGCAACAGAGGGAAGAAACATCCCTTTTAAATAACCTAAATCATCAGAATTATTATCTAGTATGGCTGCCAGTACTAGAATGAGCATAATTTTAGCAAGCTCAGCCAGCTGAATATTAAAAGGTCCAATACTTAACCAGCGTTTTCCACCGGCAATTGTTCGACCAAAAAACAAAATTACAGTTAAAAGAAAAATCATAAAACTGTATATAAAAGGAGCATATTCTTTGAAAATTTTGTAATCAAAAAATTGCAAAACAATAACTGCAATAATTCCCAGCACAACTGAAATAATTTGTTTTTGCAGATAAAAAAACCCGGTAGAATCAACTTTGTTAACTTCAGTAGCACTGCTTATTACCATCAGACCTATAAATATTAATAATAGTACAGTTAAGGGAATATTAAAATTCAAATAGCGCAGTAATTTTTTATTCCATCCCATAAAATAACACCTTTATCTTGATCCTTTAAGGGGAAAATTTGCTACAAGTGCTGTCATATCCTCTTCTCTTTTTACATCCATTTCAATTTTGCTCGAATCAACGTCAATATATTTTGTCAGTACTTCAATTAATTCTTCCTTCATAGATTCCATTTCATCTGAAGTTAATTTGATTCTATCCTGAACCAATACAAACTGAAGACGCTCTTTAGCCACATTTTTACTGGATTTATCTTCTTTATTTTTAAATCCAAGCCATTTTAAAATATCGATATTAATCCCCCCTCATCTAGGATAAACCAACTAATTTTTTAAATCTGCTTAAAAAGCTTTCCTTTTCAAGTTTCATAATCGGAAGATCTTCTCCCATTATTCTTCTAGCAATATTTCTATATGCCTGTCCTGCTTTTGATTTATCATTTAAAGCAATGGGCTCTCCTCTATTTGTAGAAACTACTATCCCCTCATCTTCAGGTACAATACCAAGAAGTTCAATTGCAAGTATCTCTATCATATCTTCTATACCCATCATATCACCTTTTTCGACCATATCCACTCTAATCCGATTAATAATAACTTCCGGTTTATATATACCCTCAGCCTCTAAAAGCCCAATTATTCTATCAGCATCCCTAACAGCTGAAACCTCTGGTGTAGTAATTATAACAGCCCTATCAGCTCCAGAAATTGCATTTTTAAAACCCTGCTCAATTCCAGCTGGAGAATCAACTATAACATAATCCATATCTTCTTTTAACTTTTCTATTAACTCTTTCATCTGATATGGTGTTACTGAAGTTTTATCTCGTGTCTGTGCGGCCGGAAGAAGAAATAATCCATCATACCTCTTATCGCGAATCATAGCCTGTTCCATTCTACAGTTATTTTCAACAACATCAACAATATCATATACTATTCTATTTTCTAATCCCATTACAACATCAAGATTACGCAGCCCAATATCTGCATCTATTAAACATACTTT
Organism: Halanaerobium sp. DL-01; assembly: GCF_003338615.1. Classification (NCBI taxonomy): domain Bacteria; kingdom Bacillati; phylum Bacillota; class Clostridia; order Halanaerobiales; family Halanaerobiaceae; genus Halanaerobium; species Halanaerobium sp. DL-01. The sequence goes on along the minus strand of NZ_QPJN01000004.1, from coordinate 33,075 downwards.
TTTATCATGCATTGCAAGTGCTGTTCCAATATTAGCAGTAGAAGTAGTTTTCCCCACTCCACCTTTTCCTGATGTAACAACAATAGTTGTTCCTGCCAAATTTCATCCCCCCTAAAATATTATTTATAATTTTTCAACTATAATTACTCCATCTTTAATATAAGCCTTTTCTGGTTCCAATTCAGCTGTATAAGCATCATCAGGTGAACGAGCAATTAAAGAAGCTATACGAAGTTGTGTAGGATTAAGCTTTAAAGCAGCAACCTTCGCTTCTCTGCTTCCACCTGCTCCAGCATGTACAACACCTTTAAGTCTTCCAAATACTATTATATCCTCTCCTGCTATCACTTCAGCTCCCGGGTTTACATCTCCTATAATAACTATACTTTTAAAATGCTTAATCATCTGTCCGGATCGCAGTGTTCTATTAATAATTAAAGCTTTATCTCCTTCACTATCAGCTTTTTGGGTAGACTGCTGAGCAGTAAAATATATTTCCCTCACTTTATTATAATTCTGGACAATATCCATCAGCTGCTGCATTTCTGAAAAAGTTAATTTTACTCCATTTAAGTTAATATAAAGACAGATACCTTTAAAAAAATCTCCAGCTTCTTTGGCATGAAGTTTTACAGAACTTTTGATCTGTTCAAAATTTACTCCTGCCCTAAAATTCATTAAAACCCCATCTGTAACTGCCTGAAATGAAAAAACTGAACTCATGCAATCTCTCCTCAAATATGCTAATTATTATATAATATTCTTTAATCAAATATAAATTCCTTCTACTCATCTAAAATATTTCTTTTACTGTGATAATATATTTTTTTTCTTCCATTGCTGAAATTTTTTAATCCAAAATAATAACCCATTATATCTCTGGCTATTGGTACTGTAAAAGAACTGGAGCCACCGTTTTCCAGAAAAACCAGGACAGCAATTTCTGGTTTTTCATATGGTGCAAATCCGCCAAACCAGCCATGATTATTTTCAGTTGATGTCTGAGCAGTACCAGTTTTACCTGCCACTTCTATCGGAAAATTTTTAAAATATCTGTTTGCAGTTCCATATGTTTTATTTGTAACTTCATACATACCTTCTTTAAGAACAGCAAATGTTTCTGGAGCTACTGAAGCAAGATTTTCTTTTAACACAGGTTTAAAATCAACCAAAATCTTACCATCAGGATCAACTATTTTATCTGCAATCTGAGGTTTATACATAGCACCATCACTGGCAATAGCCGCTATCAGCTCTGTGATCTGTATTGGTGTAGTTAAAAGTCCTCCCTGACCAATAGAAAGATTAACTGAATCACCTGGATACCAGTTTTCAGAAAAAGTTTTCTGCTTCCATTCATCATCTGGAACCAAACCCGATTTTTCTCCTGGAAGATCTATCCCTGTTTTTTTCCCTAGTCCATATTTATGAGCATATCTGGCCAGCATTTTTCCTTTATACTCTTTGTATAAATCAAATCCCAGCTGATAAAATATTATATTATTTGACCTGGCAATAGCTTTTGTAAAATCCAGCTTGCCTTCTCCACCATAATGCCAGTTTCTAAAAGGTCTGGACCAGTTAGGTAAATAAAAAACACCTGATGAGTCATAAAAATTTGTGTCAGCCCTTACTCCTAATTCCTCCACTGCTGCAGTACCTGTTACCAGTTTAAAGATAGAGCCAGGTGGTACAGCTGACATAATAGTTCTGTCGATCATCGGTTTTAATTTATTATTTAACAGAGAACTATACTCATTTTCGGAAATACCCCTGGCAAATAAGTTTAAATTGTAATCCGGAACACTTGTGATTGATAAAATTGACCCATCTCTAACATCCATTACAATAGCTGCAGCTCCAGTTGGTTTATTTCTTTTCGGGTCATCTTCTGCTTCTCTGCGCAGTTTTTCGAAATTTTCTTCCAGCAATTTTTCAGCTGCCTGCTGCAGATCAAAATCAATATTTAATATTAAATTATTTCCGGGTTCAGGACTTTTTATACCAATAGTTTTAACTTTTCTACCTCTACTGTTTACCTCTATCTGCTCAGCACCTGTTTGACCTCTAAGATAAAGTTCATACTCTCTTTCAAGACCTGCTTTACCAATTAAATCTCCACCCGAATAATTATATCCTGCTTTATTAAGTTTAATTAATTCATTTTTATTTATCTCACCAATATAGCCAGTTGCATGAACCATTGTTTCTGGATAAACATAATCCCTAAGTGAAGATTCTTTAACAAAAATACCGGGCAGTACATCATTATTTTCTGCAACAACAACCATTGTTTCTTTTGCTAAATTTCTTTTTAAAATAATTGGCTCTAAGCTGTCTTCATGAAAACTGCGGTTATAATTATCCAGTAATATTTTATAATCAATTGAGGCTATTTCTGAAAGTTTTTTTAATATATTTTTTGGGTTTTCAGCAGGAGGAATTTCATTTGGAAGCAGATATAAGCTGTAGGTTAATTTATTTGATACAATTACCCTATTTTTTCGATCAATTATCTTTCCTCGGGGTGCATTAATTGGTCTAATTGAAATCCTGTTACCTTCCGATAATTCATAATAATAATTTCCTCTGACAATCTGCAGATAACCCGCTCTAACAAGCATTACTGCAAAAATAATAATAATTATAATGCGCAAAAATTTTACTCTATCCAATCAACTGCCCCCTCACTTAACAAAAAATAATAAAAGAGATAAAATACAAATGCAATAGAAGCATTTATAAATGCAAGCGGCAATATAATATTAATAAACAATGATATAAAATCAAAATTATAATTAAAATTTTCTTTTAAAAGTATGAACAAAGTTTCGTGTAAAATGGTAGCCATAAAGACTACTGCAGGAGGAATAACAAAATTTTCCGCAAAAAACCTTCCAGAAAGAGCAGAAGAAAAAAAAGTAACTATTGGTTTGACTATGGTAAAAGCACCTATAAATTCCCCAAGTAAAATATCCTGAAGTATTCCGGCAGTAAGGGCTGAAACAGCCGAAGATTTATATCCCTTAATTAAAGATTTGAGAACAACAAAAACGAGCAAAAAATCCGGTATATATATTAACGATGGGAAAAACGTTCTGACAGATAACTGGCAGAGCAGCAAAACTATTAATATCAAAAAACTGTAAGCATAATCTCTCAATTTAATCTCTCCAGTTAAAATTCGGTTATGACCAGTACTTCTTCTATTGTAACTGTATCAGCAAAAAGCTGCAGCTCTGCTTTCTGGGAAACACCATAATTATCAGCTGTCACTTCTGTAATTTCTGCAATCTTTAATCCCGGTGGGTAATTATTTGATAGGCCGGAAGTTACTACGGTATCACCAACTGCTATATCTTCATTCCAGGCAATATTATCCATTATATTCATTTTCTTACCACCTACAGATCCTCTTATAAGTCCAATAGCTCTTGAATCTTCCCTGGAAATTATTCCTCCAACCACAAACTCACTGTCATTAACCAGCATTACATGTGATGAATTACTGCCGACATAATCAATCTTACCCACAAGAAAACCATTATATGTGATAACTGGCATTCTATTTCTTATACCGTCTTCAGCTCCTCTATTAATTATAATCTTTTTTTCCCAATTAGTAGAAGAATTTCCTATAACTTCAGCACCTAAAACTTCAAAATCATTGGCTTCTTTAAATGACAGCATGCTTCTCAATCTATTGTTTTCTCTAATCACACTCTGTATTATCATTTTCTGCCGGTCTATTGAAGCAATTTCCTTTTTTAATCTCCTATTTTCCTCAATGAGATCATTAATAGAAAACAGGGCAGAAAAATATCCTGTAACTTGATCATATACTTTGTTTATCAAATTAAGTACAGGTGTAAAAAGATTAAATATCCGACTGGAAATCCAGTTCAAAAAAGAAATTTCTATATCATTTAAAAATAAAAATCCTAGTATAGATAAAATTAGAACAATAAAAATCAATGTAATAATAGAGGTCCTGTTAAAATCAAACAACAGGTACACCTCCTATGATAGTTTTTTGGGAGTTATAAGTATTTTTTTAAGTGAATCGATTTCTTCTAAAGCTATTCCAGTTCCTTTTACAACACAATCAAGAGGATCATCAGCAATGTGAACAGGCATCTGTGTTTCTCTTATTAAAAGCTGATCTAACCCCTGAAGCAGTGCACCACCACCTGTAAGTATAATACCTCTATCCATCACATCAGAAGCAAGTTCTGGTGGTGTTTTTTCCAGTGTCATTTTAACAGCATCAATAATGCTGATAACAGGTTCTTCTAAAGCTTTTTGAATTTCTTCTCCTGTTATTTCTATAGTCTTTGGAAGACCGGTAACCATATCCCTTCCTCTTATTTCTTTGCTTCCCTGTAATTCTTCACTAAAAGCTGCACCAATGTCTATTTTTATTTCTTCAGCTGTTCTTTCTCCTATCATTAAATTATACTTTCTTTTAACATACTGAACTATAGCATCATCCATTTCATCTCCACCAATTCGGATAGATCTGCTGGTAACTATACCGCCAAGTGATATAACTGCAACTTCTGTAGTTCCACCACCGATATCCACAATCATATTCCCAGTCGGTTCATGTACCGGCAGTCCTGAACCAATTGCAGCGGCCATCGGTTCTTCAATTAAATATGCCTCCCTCGCCCCTGCATGTACTGCGGCATCTATTACTGCTCTTTTTTCTACTTCAGTAACACCAGAAGGAACACAGATAATTATCCTCGGCCTAACCATACGGCTCCTCTTGTGTGCCTTTGTAATAAAGTATCTGAGCATTGTTTCGGTTACATCAAAATCTGCGATAACCCCATCTTTCATTGGTCTAACTGCAATTATATTTCCAGGAGTTCTTCCAATCATCCTTTTTGCATCATCTCCAACAGCCAGAACTTCCTGCTTATTTTTTCGCAGAGCCACAACAGATGGTTCCCGAATCAATATTCCTTTCCCTTTAATATATACGAGTGTATTGGCAGTTCCCAGGTCAACTCCCATATCCCTGGAAAACGGTGCACTCAGAAATTCAAATATCATCTATGAAATACCCCTTTCAAATCAAATCTTTTTCTTTTAAACTTACATATTTTCCATCACCAATTATTATATGGTCAATCAGTTCAATACCCAGTATTGTTCCAGATTTAGCAATTTTTTTGCTGATTCTGATATCATCAGGGCTCGGTGTAGGTTCACCACTTGGATGATTATGTGCCATAATGATTGCAGCACTATTTTTGCGTATCGCTTCTTTAAAAACATCTCTGGGATGTACAATTGAACTTGATAATCCACCTTTTGTAATTTCAGCAATTTTAATAACTTTATTTTTAACATCAAGCAGCACTGTTTTTACAACTTCCTGCTCTAAATGCCTCATATCTTCCATTAGCAGTTCAGCTGCTTTAGATGGAGTAAAAATCGTTTTCCCTTTTTTTGCCTTTGTTTTAGAAATTCTTTTTGATAGTTCTACTAAAGAAGATATCTGTGCTGCTTTTGCTTTACCAACACCTTTAACAGCCGTCAGTTCTTCACAGCTTAAATTAATTAAATTTTTTAGTCCTCCAAAATAATTAATAATATACTGAGCAAGCTCCACAGCAGTTTTTTCTCTACTTCCAGTCCTAATAATTAGTGCCAGTAGTTCTGCATTACTTAAAAACTCTGCTCCTTTAGAAAGCAGTTTTTCTCTGGGTCTTTCTTCTTTTGGCAATTCTTTGATGGTAAACCTGCCTTTTTCGGCCTCCATCAAAATAAACTCCTTTCTCTTATAAGATTCCATAATTAAATTTCTTCAACATTTTTGATAATTGATTTAAAGGCAGTCCAACTACAGAATAATAAGAACCTTTAATTTCTCTAACAAATAATGATCCAAATCCCTGTATAGCATATGCTCCAGCTTTATCCATCGGTTCCCCTGTTTCAAGATATTTATCTATCTCTTCTTCTGAAATTTCTTCCATAAATACACTGGTAATATTATGTTCTACCAGATATTCATCTGTTTCAGAATTCATTACAGCCACACCTGTTATAACCTGATGCTCTTTACCACTTAAAGCTGAAAGCATATTTTTAGCATCTTCTGCATCTTCCGGTTTGTTCAGAACTCTATCCTGAGCTACAACAACAGTATCTGCAGCAATTATAATAGCTTCTTCAACCAGCTCTGAAACAGATTCAGCCTTTGCAAATGCCAATTTTTCCACCATATCAACAGGTTTTAAACCATTAAACTGACTTTCATCTATTCTGCTCGGAACTATTGTGAATTGAAGTTTCAGCTGTTTTAAAAGTTCTTCCCTTCTCGGGGAAGCTGAAGCTAACACGAGTTTTCCCATTATTTCACCTCCCGGTAAGAGAAGTGGGCAAATATGAAACTGTAAAAAAACTAACCAGGCCAACACTTATTCCCGTAGGTACTGCAAGTAATGTTAAAAATGGCAGATAATAAAAGACAGCAGCATTTTCGATTATTAGATATGCTATAACTATTTGTCCTATATTATGTGTAACTGCCCCAATTACACTGACACCTATCAGGCTGAATTTATCTTGAAAAAACTCATAAACAAAATACATCATAAAAAAACTCAACAATCCACCACTTAAACTTAAATAAAAATTTATAGTCATAAAAGTACCCGCAAGAAGTGAACCTATAATAATTCTCAACAGCACAATCTGCAGCCCACCACTAAATCCAAACAGAACAATTCCAATTAAACTTACGATATTAGCCAGCCCCAATTTGGCGCCCGGCACTACAGCAGTTAATGGAAGCATAGTTTCCACAAAATGCATAATAAGACCTAATCCAACTAATAAACCTATAATAACTATTTTCCTAGTTCTAATCACTGATCTACCCTTCTTTTCAATATCATCATTACCAGCTCATACCATCAACTTCTGCATCTGAAGATTCAATCCAAATACCAATCTTGTTTGGGACACAGATAATAATAGGACCCTGCTGCTCTATCCAGCCGGTTTTTTCGCATATTTTTAGGGGATCATCATCCGGTGCTTCTTTAACCCTAACTTTTCCCTGATATGCTTCAATTTTATGTATACCTATTGGTCCAGCCACCTCAAATACAACAGGTTTAGAAAAGGTATTTTCCAGTGGAAATCTTTTAACCTCTTTTCCATTTGATTCAATAATGAGATAAAGATTTTCTGAATCACCCTGCTGAAAATAATAAAAAGGCGCAAAAAGCATTAATAAACTGGCAATAATTATCATTATAATCAAAATTTTATCATAAAACGTAATAATATCATTTATCTTCAAATAAATTCACCACAATTTATTAATTTGTACTATCATTAATTAATATTTTAACATCTTTTAGCTGTTATGTCCACATATCTGTAAATATCATAAACAAAAGAAAACCCGGCTTAAGCCGGGTATATAAGTGTAAAGATTAAATTGAAATTACATTTTTAATCATTCACTTCTCAACTTCTTATAAGTCTTTTTCATAAAAGAGGTCAACTGCATCAACATTACATGCTTCAAAACACAAACCACACTGAATACACTTGTCCTGATCTATTACATGCCTTTCTTTAACTTCACCCGAAATAGCATCAACAGGGCATGCCTTTGCACATAATGTACAGCCAACACATTTATCATTAATTTCTACTTGCTGAATTCTTTCAGCCTGAAATTTTATTGTTCCAGTTGGACATTTTTCTGCACAGAGACCACAGTTAACACATTTATCATAATCAATTACTGCCAGATTATCCTGCATTTCTATTGCATCAACCGGACAAACTCTTGCACAAATACCGCATCCTATACAGCCTACTTCACATATTTTTCTAACTAATTTTCCGGAGTCATGAGAAGAACATCTAATATGTGTTTTAGCAGAATTTGGTGCCAGAAGCAGTATATTGTGCGGACATGCTTCAACACATTTACCACACGCTGTACATTTTTCCGGGTCAATTTCTGGAAGACCATTTTCCCCCATTACAATTGCATCAAAAGGACAAACAGCCTCACAGTCACCAAATCCAAGACAGCTGAATGAACATATTTTTTCTCCACCATTTATTGCATCTGCTGCCTGACAGGTTTCAATCCCCTTATATTCTCCTCTGCGTCTGGCTTCTTTTTTACCACCACCACAGAGAAGTTCTGCTACTATTTTGGTAGAACTGCCTGCATCTTTTCCTAAAATATCTCCTATATTACTGGCAACCTTGTCACCACCAACCGGGCATCCATTTACCGGTGCATCACCTTCTACAACAGCTTCAGCAAAACTGGCACATCCTGCATAACCACATGCACCACAATTAGCTCCCGGTAAAACATCTTCTACTTTATCTATACGTGGGTCCTGGTCAATTACAAATTTCTTTGAAGCAAAACCTAAACCAGCTGCTAATAGAGCACTTATACCACCCATGCTTAAAATCGAATATATATATACTGAATCCATTTATCTGTATTCCACCTCCAACTACATCGAAATAAGGCCAGAAAAGCCCATAAATGCCATTGCCATAATTCCAGCTATAATTAAAGTAATCGGTACACCCCTTAAAGTACCGGGGACATCACCAAATTCCAGTCCTTCCCTTAAACCGGCCATTAATACTATAGCCAGAGTAAAACCTACACCGGCACCAAATCCAAATACAACACTGGCAATAAAGCTGTATCCATTTAAAGGAATCAGCAGAGCCAGTCCGAGTATCGCACAGTTAGTTGTAATTAAAGGTAAAAAGATACCCAGTGCTTTATATAAAACAGGACTCGTTTTTTTGATAAACATTTCCACAAACTGAACCAGAGATGCTATTACAATTATAAAGGATACATACTGTAAAAAAGGAAGATTTAAAGCTTCCAAAATAAAAGTATTTATCAGCCAGGTTGCTGCTGCAGTAAGGGTCATAACAAATGTTGTTGCTAATCCCATACTAAAAGCTGTTTCTACATGTTTAGAAACACCAAGGAATGGACATATTCCCAGGAATCTAACCAGTATAAAGTTATTTATTAAAACTGTACTGATAAATAACAGTATTACCTGTGTGAACTGTTCCATTATTTAACCCTCCCTGCTGATCAAGTTCATAATACCAACTAAAATACCAAGCGTTATAAAAGCTCCGGCTGGCAGAACCATAATAATCATCGGTTTATACCATGCACCTAAAATCTGAAAACCAAAGATTGAACCCATACCAAATAGCTCTCTAACTGCACCTAAAAGAGTCAGTGCCCAGGTAAAACCTATACCCATGCCTAGCCCATCAGCAATAGCTCTATGTACAGGATTTCTGGATGCAAAAGCTTCCTGTCTTCCCAGAATCAGACAGTTAACAACTATAAGTGGTATAAACAGGCTCAAAGATGCCGCAATACCTGGATAAAAAGCTTTAAGGAAATAATCAGTAAATGTTACAAAGGTAGCTATTATAAGAATATAACTTGGAATACGAACATTTTTGGGTATCAATTTTTTAATTAAAGATATTACAATTTCTGAAGAAATCAATACAAAAGAAGTCGCTATCCCCATAGCCAGTCCATTTTCTGTAGTATTAGTAACAGCTAAAGTTGGACACATTCCAATAACTAATCTAAAAATAGGGTTTTCGTTCCAGAGACCATTTTTAAAATCATCAAGCAGTTGACTGGCCATTACATTCCACCTCCATATGCACTCTGTATTGTACTTACTGCATTTTCTATTATGGTAGTAACCTTTTCAGAAGAAATAGTAGCACCCGAAATTGCTTCTACTTCTGTCTGCTCAGCAGCTTCTCTTTTTACTACTGTATAATCACCAAAAGGTTTATTTACAAAATTGCTTTTATATGCATCTTCTGTAATTCTAGCTCCTAAACCCGGTGTTTCTGAATGAGTTAAAATGCTGATTCCATAAATTTTTTCTTCATTTAAATTTACCCCAATCATCAATTCAATCTGTCCCTGAAAACCTCCACCAGTTGCGATATATGCAACACCCACACGTGAACCTGCATTATTGTAACCTTCATAAAAAGTATGTCCATTTTTAGTTACTTCTTCAAATTTTTCTGCACCGGGCAGCACATTAAATACTGCTTTTTCCTGAGCGACTGCCTGATGTTCCTTTATGTAAGGTGTTGTCCACTGGTATACAAAAGCCAGTGTAAGGGCAGAGATTATTCCAATTATTGTTAAAGTAAGAACTAATCTTCCAATACTCTCTTTTTCCATTTATCTCACCTCTCCTAAGGAACGAGGCCTTGTATATCTATTAATGAGTGGAACTGTGGTATTCATCAGCAGTATAGCATACATTACTCCTTCTGGATATCCACCCCAGAGCCTGATGATTACAACAATTAAACCTGCACCTATTCCGAAAATCCAGCGGCCATTTTTAGTCACCGGTGAAGAAACCATATCTGTTGCCATAAACAATGACCCCAGCATTAATCCACCTGCAAAAAGATGAAAAATAGGATTTGCCCCAAAAACCAGTGTAAAAATAAACACTGTTCCTACCATTCCTACTGGAATCCTCCAATTTACATATCCTTTATAAAGCAGAAATGCGAAACCAAGTAATAGTGCAAGGGCAGATGTTTCTCCCAGAGATCCACCTACATGACCAACAAATAAATTCCATGTATCAGCTGCAATTCCCTGCATCTTCATATTATTTAGGGGAGTTGCAGAACTTACTCCATCCACAGTCCAGGTTGTCATAATCACCGGATAAGCTGCCATTAAAAAAGCTCTTCCTACAAGTGCAGGATTAAATGGATTATATCCGATTCCACCAAATACCTGTTTCCCAAGTCCTATCGAAACTACCGCTCCTAGCAGAACTGTCCACAGTGGTATAGATGGTGGTAATGTTAAAGCCAGTAAAACACCTGTTACAACTGCACTTCCATCTTTGATGGTTATTTTTTTGCCTCTTACTTTCTGAAAAACATACTCTGTCAGAACTGCTCCAAGAACACTTACCACTACTATAGAAAGGGCCCGAGCCTGGAAAAAGTATATTGCAGCAAACACAGCCGGTATCAGTGATATTACAACCGACCACATAATTTTGCTAACAGAATCTGCAGCTCTGATGTGTGGTGAAGATGTTACAATCAGTTGCTCGTTATTCATTTTCATCCTCCTTATTGCTCTTTCCTTCTCCGGGCCATAACCTGGCCTTTCCCAATTCTAAGATAATGTACCAGTGGTATTTTAGCTGGACACACATAAGAACATGACCCACATTCAATACAGCTTAATACCTGATATTCTTCCAGCTCATCCACCATATCATTTTTCGTATAATTAACAAGTTGAGTAGGCATTAAAAACATAGGGCATGCATCCACGCATTTTGCACAATTTATACATGGAGAGGGCTCATAAGCATCTACTTCTTCTCTCGGCAAAATTAAAATCCCGGAAGTACCTTTAACTGTAGGGATATCAAGATCTTTTTGGGCAAATCCCATCATCGGTCCTCCCAAAATGACTTTCCCTGGTTCACCCTTAAATCCACCGGCCTGATCAATTAAGTCTGCAATAGATGTACCAATCCTATAAACAAGATTTTGAGGTTTTTCCACTCCTCTGCCTGTAATAGTTATAGCCCTCTCTATCAGTGGTTTTCCCTTTCTAATTGCATCTGCTACTGCAGCTGAAGTGGAAGTATTATTAACAACAACCCCAACATCCAGCGGAAGGCCACCGGCAGGTACTTCTCTACCAAGGATGGATTCTATAAGCATTTTCTCACCACCCTGTGGATATTTTGTTTCTAGTTCTTTGACTTCGATTTTCTCGTCATCTGCAGCAGCGTCCTTCATACTGGCTATTGCTTCAGGCTTATTTACCTCAATTCCAATAAAAGCCTTTTCTGCGCCAGCTGCTTTCATTAAAGCTTTTAAGCCAAAGACCACAGTTTCCGGTCTTTCTACCATGACTCTGTGGTCAACAGTTAAATACGGCTCACACTCTGCCCCATTTAAAATAACATATTCAACATTTTTGTCATCTGGAATGGAGACTTTTACATGGGTTGGGAACATTGCTCCCCCCATACCTACAATCCCAGCTTCACGAATAATTTTACGAATTTTTTCTCCACTGAGTTCATCCAGATCAGCAAATTTTTCTAAATCGCTGGAGAAGTTATCCTCATCATCTGCTTCAATTACTACAGCATCAGATCGGCTGCCGCCAGGTGTTACTACTTTTTTAATCTCCTTTACTGTTCCTGTTATAGAAGCATGTACAGGTGCACAAACAAAACTATCGCTATCTGCCAGTTTCTGCCCCATATCTACATGATCCCCTTTTTTTACAAGAGTTTTTAATGGAGCTCCTATATGCTGCTGGAGAGGAATAGTAACAACTTCTGGTCGTGCAGCATTTTTTAGGGGTTTATCCTTTGTTAATTCTTTATTATATTCAGGATGTATCCCCTGTTTAAAAGACAAAATACTCACTTTATAATTTCACCCCTTAAATGATTAAAGTATATAAAATAATAAAATATTAAATATAAATAATGACCATTCCTATTATATACTAATATTTAAATAAGAACAACATTAAAATCAAATTATAGCCTAAAAACTTACAATAAATCCATTATACCCAGCTGATTCTATTTCTTTCTCTGCTTTTTCAGCTTCCTCTCTGCTTGTATAGCCAACTATCTGTACTTTGTGGGGGTCTGTATCAGTAATTATAACTTTATAACCTCTAGCTTCTATTTCTTTTTTATACTGCTTGGCATTTTCATAGTTAGCAAATGCACCAACTTGAATACCAAAATCACCACTTTCAACAATTGTTTCAGATTCCACATTATTCTGGTTTTCAGAAACATTGGCCGCAGGTTCAGAGATATTCTGGGACTCAGAAGTATCTACAGCAGAAGTTTCCTCTTTTACTGACTCTGTTTTGGGTTTTTTAAATTCTGTATCCGTTTCTGCTTCACCGGTTGTGGATATACTACTTTCAGTTGAGGTAATTTCTTCCGACTGCTCCTGTGCCATCTGAGGAGTATTATCTTCATTAAGAAGCTGTATTAACCAGCTTCCCAGCAGATATCCAACAAAAATAGCAGCTGCAGCCATAAAAATAACTATCACTGTTAAAGAAAATCCACTTTTTTTCTTCTTTTCAGACATATTTTCACCTTCTACTATTTGTAATTTTTTCTCGACAGCTCAATTTTGCTGTTATGCCGGCTTCTACAACTGTATTAAAAGAACCAGAAGCTGTTATCAGCCTTTTTTTCTCATCATAAATTGAAAATATTTTTTCTACTGCAGAAGAAAGACTTTTATATGCTGTATATTTTAAATCATAAAATTTACATCGATCTATCAATTTATCAATCTTCATAGTTCTTTCTGACCTGTTTTCAGCCAGGTGTATGTGTAGATTATTTTTTATTCTTTTAATTTGATCCAGCATAAGATCTACATCCTTATCTGAAAGCACAGAGAAAATAAAATCAACTCCATCAAATCTATACTGATGCTCTTCCACAAAATCTATAAAGGATTTCATGCCGGCAGGATTATGTGCACCATCAATCAATACAGGAGGATTCTGGCAGACTATTTCTAACCTTCCCGGCCAGTATGTACAGGCCAGTCCTTTTTCTACAGCTGGATTTTCTAAAGGAAGTATTTTTTTCAATCCTTCTACCACAGCAAGGGCAAGAGCGGCATTACGAGCCTGATATCTGCCATTAAGTCCAATTTTGAATCTATGTATTCTGCTGTTTTTTGATATAATTAAATAATTTTTGTAAAAGCTGCTTTCATTACCGATTTTTGCATAGATATCATCAATATTTATAAATTCTGCATTTAATTCTTCTGCTCTCTTTTGAATAACATTCCTGGCAGAACTATCTAAAACAGCTGAAAAAACAAGTCCATTATTTTTTATTATACCTGCCTTCTCATAAGCAATTTTAGCTCTTGTATCTCCCAGAAGTTCTGTATGTTCCAGATCTATACTGGTTATTACTGAAGCAAGAGAATCCTTAATAATATTTGTTGCATCAAATCGCCCTCCCAGTCCTACTTCAAGAATAACAATATCAGGTCTATGTCTGTCAAAAAACAAAAAAGCCAGTGCAGTTGCTATTTCAAAAAAACTGGGTTCTCCATAATCACTTTCCTCTACAACCTTATCTGATGCCTTTTTAACTTCAGCAACCAGTTCCTCAAGTTCAACACTACTTATTGTCCGGCCATTAACAGAAATCCGTTCATTAAAATGATAAAGATGAGGTGATATATATAATCCTGTTTTATAGCCTGCTTCTCTATAAATTTTCTCTATAAAAGAAGCAGTAGATCCCTTACCATTTGTCCCAGCAACATGAATAAATTTTAGATTTTCTTCCGGCCGGCCCAGATAATATAAAAGTCGATCTATTCTCTTTAATCCTGGTTTATAACCACCTTCTTTACCAAATTTGTTTAAATTATTTAAATACAAATAAGGATTCAATATTTAAACACCTCAATTCCATAAATTTCTTTATCCTTATTTCAGCAGCAAAAATATTGCATTTTTAAAATATTGATCAATTCTATTTGCAAAAAAGGGATGATATAAGTTAAAATAAAAAAAACAAAGTAATGAATTTATTTTACAAGGTCTTTATCTGGAGGTATAAATATGTCTCTACTTTGGATTTCACTTTTTTCCCTTTTTACAGCTCAATTTTTAAAAATATTTTTTATAAAACCATTAAATATTTCCACTTTCTTTACTGCCGGGGGAATGCCCAGCTCTCATTCTGCCTTTGTGGCCTCTCTCACCACAACTGTCGGCCTCAAATATGGAATCAACTCTGATCTTTTTGCCATAGTAACAGTATTTTCTCTAATTGTAACTTATGATGCAAGTGGTGTAAGAAGAGCTGTTGGGGAACAGGCAAATGTAATAAATAATATGATTAAACATCTTGAGATCAGAAGTTATGAAGAAGATAAACAGATAATAAAAAAAGATTTAAAAGAATTAATAGGTCATACTCCAATTGAAGTTGTTTCCGGTATTGTACTTGGAATTATCCTGGCATTTATAAACTGGTTTTATTTGCTTTAATTTTCAACCTGATATTAATATTCTAGAACAAAACCAATTTCCCTGCAAAAAAGCAGAGCGGACTTTTCCGCTCTGCTGTATTATTTATTTGTAGAACTTTATCTGCAGTCTCAATTTTTTAAATCTACTTTAATCTTTTTTTTATCTTTTCAACAATTTGATCAGAATCAAAGCCGAAAGCTGCTCCAACCTCACTGCCGGGTCCACTTATACCAAAATCTTCTACACTGATAATTAATCCATCTTCACCAACCAGCTTCCACCATCCACTGCCAACTCCAGCTTCAACAGCAACCTTTAATTTTAGATCAGGAAGATCAATTTTATCTTCTAAATTCATAAATTTAGTTTTTTCTGGAACTGACATTACAGCAGCTTTAATATTTTCTTCCTTTAACTTCTCTGCTGTTTCCGCAGCAAGAGATACTTCACTACCACTTGCATAAATTATAATATCTGCATCCTGTGGATTGTTGATAAAATATGCTCCTCTATCAAAATTATCAAGTCCCTGATATTTTTCCAGATGAGGCAAACTCTGCCTTGTCAGCACAAGAGCTGTTGGACCAGCTGTATTTTCCACTGCTTCCATCCAGGCAGCTTTTGTTTCTTCTTCATCTGCCGGGCGGAGCACTTTAAGTCCGGGTATTAAGCGCAGGGATTCTACATGTTCAACCGGCTGATGTGTAGGCCCATCTTCTCCTATATAAATAGAATCATGTGTAAATACATATATAACTGGCTGTTTCATCAAAGCTGCAAGTCGAATTGCCGGCCTCATATAATCTGAAAAAACCAGAAATGTTGCTGCAAATGGGCGCAGTCCCTTGTGCAGAGAAATTCCATTTACTACTGCTCCCATGGCATGTTCTCTGACTCCGAATCTGAAGTTTCTGCCACTGTAGTCACCATTTTGAATTTCTCCGTATTTGTCCAAATAAGTTTTATTTGAAGGTGCAAGGTCAGCGGATCCACCTACCAGATAGGTAAGTGATTCTGCTATTTCTTTTAGAACAGCACCAGAAGCTTTACGAGTTGCTACCGGAGCTTTTATATCCATCTTCATAATTGTTTCTTTTAAATTTGATGGAATATCCAGATTAAAAGCATTATCCCATTCTTCTTTTAATTCTGGATTTTCCCTGGCCCAGGATTTGAACTTTTCCTGCCATTTAGAGCGTTTTTTCTTCATTTCAGCAGCTCTTTTTTTAAAAAAATCTTTAACATTATCTGGAATATAGAATTTTTTATCAGCTGGCAGATCAAAATGTTCTTTTAACAGCCTAATCTCATCTTCTCCCAGTGGAGCACCATGAGCAGAACTGGAATCCTGTTTATTTGGAGCACCATAAGCAATATGTGTCTTTGCAATTATTAAGGACGGTCTTTCTTTATCTTCTTTTGCTTTTTTAAAAGCGTTTCTCAATTCAGAAATATTATGACCATCCACATTTTCTACAACATGCCAGCCATATGCTTTAAAACGATCTGCAACATCTTCAGTAAATGTAATATCTGTACTGCCTTCTATAGAAATATTATTATCATCATAAACGGCAATTAATTTATTAAGACCAAGATGACCTGCAAATGAAGCAGCCTCGGATGAAATACCTTCCATCATACATCCATCACCAAGTAAGGTATATGTATAATGGTCTACAATATTATACCGACCTTTATTATATTTAGAAGACATCATTTTTTCTGCTGCCGCCATACCAACAGCATTTGCAAACCCCTGTCCAAGAGGACCTGTAGTTGTTTCTACACCATCAGTATAACCATATTCGGGATGTCCAGGTGTACAGGAATTGAGCTGTCTAAAAGATTTTAAATCATCCATAGAAAGATCAAAACCACTCAAATGCAGAAAAGAATACAAAAGAGCGGACCCATGACCGGCCGAAAGTACAAAACGGTCTCTGTCAGGCCACTCAGGTGAACTTCCATCCAGCTCCATAATTTCTCCAAATAAAAGTGCACCTATATCAGCACATCCTATTGGCATTCCCGGGTGTCCGGAATTTGCTTTTTCTACTATATCTGCTGATAAACCTCTCACTGTATTAGCTATTTCTTTTATCAAAATAATACCTCCCTGTATTAATATAATTATAATTTTAAGCAACTTTTCTCTTCAATCATTATTTTATATCTTTATAAGAACAATGTCCAGCCGTAAAAATAATTAAATTATTTCTTTATTTTTTCTGCTTTCATAAGAAACTGCCATATATATTCCTAAAAGTATAAAACTCCCACCTGCAAGTGTTGTAATCATAACTTTTTCTCCCAGCAGGATCCAGGCAAAAAACGTGGTCAAAATGGGTTCTCCTAAAATAGATAAAGATACTATTGAGGTAGGAATAAATCTAACTGAATAATTGAGAATCGAATGTCCAATTAGTGTTGGTCCTGCTGCAAGAGAAAAGAATATCAGATAATTAATAGTTCCATAGCCTCCAAAAGGAATATCCAGCAGAAAAACACCGGCAGCTAAAAAAAGAGCTGAATATGTATAAAGAATATATAAATATGGAAAATAGTCAAGCTCTTTTCTAACTCCTCGGCCGATAAATAGATATGAAGCTGCAAAAAGTGCAGCAGTTAATGCCAAAAGATCTCCAAACACTTTGCTCTGAAGCATATGCAGATCTCCAATACTAATTATAATACTACCAATAATAGAAAATATTATCCCTGCAACTACACCCTGTCTCAGATCATCTCTGGCAAATAAATATTCTAAAATTATAGTAAAAAGGGGCTGTAAAGCAACAAATATTACTGAATTAGAAATATCCGTATACTCAATTGATGTTATCCAGAATATAAAATGAAGAGCCAGCAGAAAACCAACCAGTGCCGGCCGATAATCCAAAAAATAGTACAGTTTATCGCTGTGTTTTATTAAAAAATACGGTGTCAACAGCAGTACCGCAAAAAACATGCGGTAAAAAGCTATAATAAGTGGTGGTGCATCAGCAACTTTAATTAAGATACCAGAAAGTGAGAGAAAAAAAATCCCAACTGATAATAATATATATATTTTCTTTTTAGAATCCATTAATTACACCAACTTTAAGTATTAGCATCTAATAATTTTTTTATCTTAACTTCTCTGCTTAAATTATTTTTATCCAGATAAATATTTTCATCAAAATGTTTAAACTCTACCTTGTTTCCTGATATTAAAAAATAATTAACTTTTTCTTTTTTAACTGTAACCTCAATCTGACTTCCTTTAAAACGCAGCCTGAACTTATATTTTTCCCACTCATCTGGTAAATAAGGATAAAAATATAATTTATCATTAAACATCCTCATACCGGCAAATCCCTGTACAAGTGCAAGCCAGGTTCCTCCCATACAGGCTATATGAAGGCCCTGATATGCATTTTCATTATAATCATCCAGATCCAGCCTTGCTGTCTGCATAAAATATTTATAAGCCTGTTTTTTATATCCTATTTCAGAGGCTATGATACTATAAATTGCTGGAGAAAGGGAAGAATCATGTGTTGTTTTTGGCTCATAGTAATCATAATTTCTTATTTTTAAATCCCGGCTGAATTTATTCCCAAGCTGCAGCATTAACAAAATAACATCAGCCTGTTTTATTACCTGATATCGCCAGATAATAAGGGGATGCCAGTTTTTGACCAGAGGTAATTCTTCTTCCGGAATATCATCAATTTCAACATGATTTTTATAAAGAAAAGAATCATCCTGTGGAGTGATTTTCGTTTTTTCATTATAGGGAAGATAAATATCTGCAGCAGTTTTTTTCATTTCATCAATTTCATCGATTTTAAAATTAATCTTTTCAGCTATTTTTTGAAATTTTTCCGGTGACTGTTTTTTTATCTTCTCAGCCATTTCTGCTGCCTTTTCTATATTAAATTTAGCCATAAAATTAGTATAAGCATTATTATTTACGCCTGGTTTATATTCATCAGGTCCACACACAACATTAAAACAGAACCGGCTGTCACAGAAAGAGATATAATTCCCCAGACTGAGCCACATTCTGGCAGTTTCAATTAAAATTTCCAGTCCATAGTTTTCCATAAATTCCTGGTCTCTGCTTGTCTGATAATATAAATTAACTGCATATGCAATATCTGCATTAATATGATACTGTACAGTTGACCCCATAAAAAATCCAGAAGCTTCTTCACCATTAATTGTACGCCAGGGAAAAAGAGCACCTTTAAGCTTCATTTTTTTAGCATTTTTCCGGGCTTTATCCAGAGTATTATAGCGATATATAAGAAGATTCCTGGCTACTTCAGGCCTCTGAAATGCATAAAAGGGAAGTACATAACTTTCTGTATCCCAGAAGTAATGTCCTTCATAATATTCTCCACTTAATCCTTTTGCAGCCACACTTGTTCGTCCATTTTTGCCAGCCGACTGAAGGATATGGAATGCATTAAATCGAAAAGCCTGCTGTAGTGCTTCATCTCCATCAATTTTAACATCAACATCCTGCCAGTACCCTGACATAAATTCCATCTGCTCCTGTTTTAAAGTTTCAAAACCGCTGATTGAAGCTCTGGCTGCAGAAGCACGAGCGGCACTCAGAGGACTTTCTTCTTTCATACTGCTGTGATTAATACCTGCAATTTTATCAATAATATATTCCGAACCTTTTCTTGCATTAATTTCAAATATCCAGTCAACTCTTTTATCAGATGATCTTTTCTTTATTTCACAATTTTTTTTAAGAGAGCTATCCAGCAGATGTTCTACAAAATATGCTATTTTAAATTTTGTGCTTTTTACCTCATGCAGTAAATAACCTTTATATGTGTCGATCTCACTATCTGTTACATTAAGAGCTTCTTTATCTCGCAGATGGTGATGGTTTCTGACATCTCCGTTTACAGCAGAGTTAATATTTATCTTGCCAGAAAAATTAAGTGGTTTAAATTTATATCTAACTGCACCTATATGTTCTCTGCTTAGCGAAATAAGACGTTGAATTTCAATTTTAATCTGCCTTCCCTGACGATCTTCCCAGGCTAATTCTCTCTTCAAAATTGCCTGTTTCATATCCAGTTCTCTCTTATAATCCAGTACGTGCCCTTTTAAAAGATCCAGTTTTTCTTCATTTATATAAAGATTGATTTCACTCCAGTCAGCAAGATTTACAAGAGTCTGACCCCAGCCCGGTAAATCAGGAGCTTCTTCCCCATAAATAATCTTTTCTGAAGCATATACACCATTAATATAAAATCCTGGTGTGGTAGTTTCTTCACTGCCAGGATAATCTTCTTCAACTGTTCCTCTCAATCCCATATATCCATTTCCAAGAGAAAAAATAGATTCATTGTGGTGATTATTATGAAGCAAAAATTCCTCTTCAGTTATTTTCCAGGGCTGATAGGGATAAATAGCTTTTTTATCCATTTTTTTTGCATGATATTTTCTCACCAGATTTTTCCTCCTCAAATTTAGCAGTGAAATAATCTTTGGATAAATTTTAAAATAAAGCATAAAAATTTGACTGCCGTGTCTATTGGTAACAATATATATCAAAACTCAACTTTTAATCAATTTAATTCTCTAAAATCTCTATTTTATCTCCCGGTTTTATTTCTCCACCTTTTATAACTTTGGCAAAAACACCTTCTCTGGGCATTACACAGTCACCAATTTTCTGCCTGATTTCACAGTCTTGATGACATTTTTTTCCAATTTGAGTTATCTCAAGTAAGATTTCTTTCCTTATTCTAATTTTTTGCCCCACCGACAGTTTATAGAGATTTTCCATTCCTTCTGTTGTAATATTTTCTGCAAAATCTCCAGGTCTAATTTCCCAGCCTCTGTTTTTCATTTTATCAATACTGGAACTATCCAAAAGACTTATCTGTCGATGCCAATTTCCTGCGTGAGCATCACCTTTAAGTCCAAAATCTTCTATAAGCTCTCCTTTGTTTATTTCATTTTTTGTGGTTCCTTTTTCTTTGCTCCGGCAGACAGCTTTAATTTTTGCATTCATAGTAACACTCCTTATAGATGTACTAATAAACATGATCAATCTGCTTATCATCCATAGATATCAGATCAAAAATGTTTTTTTCGCACAATTAATTTAATGTTCTGTAATTTCTCCTTTTAAAATTTTTACTCCATGTGGAATAATATTGATAACTGATTCCAGACATTCTCTAACAGCTTTAGGACTGCCAGGAAAATTAATAATCAAAGTATTTTTTCTGATTCCTGCCCTGGCCCTTGAAAGTGCAGCCTGTGGGGTAATAGAAATATTATCAGCTCTTATTTTTTCCGGAAGTCCAGGCACTTCTTTTTCGATAACTTCCATAGTAGCTTCTGGTGTAACATCTCTTTTGGCAAATCCGGTTCCACCTGTGGTTAAAATGAGATCTGCTTTTTCTTCATCAGCAATACTGCATATGGCTGCTTTAATTTCTTCTTTCTCATCAGCGATAATATCGGTACAAACAATTTCTGCACCTATTTCTGCCATCATTTCCCTAATCACTGGTCCGCTCAAATCTTTTCTTTCGCCTTTTGATCCTTTATCACTGATTGTTAAAACGGCGGTTTTTATTATAAAACTATTATTCTTTTCGCTCATAAGTCCCACTCTTCCCTCCAGATTTATACATAAGTTTAAGATCAGAAATAACCATACCTTTATCTACTGCTTTACACATATCATAAATAGTTAATGCTGCAGTTGAAACTCCAATTAATGCTTCCATTTCAACACCTGTTTTATAGCTGCTTTTTGCAGTACATGTTATTTCTATTTCTTTATCACTGATAAAAGAAAAATCAATATCAATCGATGTCAGTTCTAACTGATGACACATAGGAATTAAATATGGTGTTTTTTTAGCACCCATAATACCGGCAATTCTGGCTGTACTCAAAACAGCTCCTTTTTCTATAGACCCATTTTTTATCTTCTTCAGTGTTTCTTTTTTCATTATAACTTTTGTCGAAGCAACAGCTCTGCGGAAAGTAACCTCTTTACTAGATACATCTACCATCTTTGCCTTACCTTCTTTGTCAATATGGCTAAAATTATTCATTTTATCCCCCTATTTGAAACATTTTTCTCTCTTTTATATTATTAATGTCTAAATTTGCACCGAGAAAATCATGTCCTTTTGGTTTACAGGATACAGCTTTAAAAAAAGCTTCTTTTAATTTATCCTTTTCAAGCAGTTTACCATCTTTTTTTAAAATAAGCTCTTTATCAGAAACAAGACAAACCCTCAACTTCCCATCAGCAGTCAGGCGCAACCTGTTGCAGGAACCGCAAAATTTATGGGTAAGTGCTGCAATAAAACCTATACTCCCCTTAAAACCATCAGCAGTATAGTCTTCAGACGGACCGACACCCCGCATAGAAACTTTGTGCAGCCTATATTTATCTACTAATTCTTTTTTCACTTTTTCTACTGGATAAAAGTGTTTGGAATGATCACTATCACCACTGACAGGCATAAATTCAATAAATCTGAGATTAATATCTCTCTCTTTTACAAATTTAATAAATTCTTCCACTTCATCTAAGTTAAAATCTTTCATCAAGACTGTATTTACTTTAACAGGTTTTAAATCTAATGCAAGTGCTGTATCAATTCCTGCTATTACATCAGAAAAATTTTTCCTTCTGGTTATAAATTTAAATTTATCTGGATCCAGTGTATCGAGACTAATATTAACTCTATCCAGACCGGCTTTTTTTAATTTTTCTCCCAGCTTTGAAAGTAGAACCCCATTTGTTGTTATTGAAATATCTTTTATTTGTTCAATCTCATCTATTTTTTTTATAAAATAATCAAGATCTTTTCTTACCAGAGGTTCTCCACCAGTTAACCTGATATGTGTAACACCAAGCTCTGCTGAGACGGAAATTATTTTCTCAAGTTCTTCATAAGATAAAATTTTCTGGTGAGGTTTATCTGCAACACCTTCTTCCGGCATACAATATTTACACCTCAGATTACACCTATCAGTAACAGAAACTCTTAAATATGTTATTCCATTTAATCTATCATTTTTAATCATCTTTATATCTCTCCTCAACAGATAAGGAATAAACTTCTATATTTATTTTTTTTACTGTCAAACCAGTCAATTTTTCTACTTCTTTTTTTAACTGATGCTGTATATTTTTGACTACTTCAGAAAGTAAAACTCCGTACTGTAATTCTAGACAAATATTAATAGTAAGATCATTATCATTATCATCAATTTTCAATTTTTTGAAATCACTGATAGATTCTTCTCTCTTTAAAAAATATTCTACTATCTCTACCAGCACTTTATTGAAAATAATTAGATTACCATAAAAACTAAATTTAGGTCTGACAATACTTTTCTCCTGTTTGATAGTTTTATTTCCTTTTTTGAAAAAAAACTCCAAAGAATGGAGCAGATAGCCGGGAAATTCTGGCTGAACTTCAATAGTTGGAACCGGAATAACATGTTTACCCTCATTTTTCCGTACGGACATAGCTTTTTTAATTTCTTCTTCTGATGCAAAATCTTTGATATCCAGATATTCATCTATCCCATTGAGCTCTAATTTTTCGTTTATCCTTTCAACCATTCCTATCGATGTTCCCAAAAGCAGTATTTTGTCTGCATCTATATCTTCCAGTGCTTTTTTTACATCTTTGACCTGCTCATCATCATAAAAAAGTGCTCTCCTAATTGCTGCCATTTTACTGTCTTCTCGTTTAGCCGATTTACCAGCAAGTATTTTTCCATCATAAATAAGCAGACCATCATCTAAAATAACAGGTATTCTAAGTTCATTTGCAATAAGTCCTGCTCTGTGACTTTTACCAGACCCACTTGCTCCAACAAGAGCATATACTTTCATAATAAAAACCTTCCTCTGTAATTTATCTTTTGCATTTAAATTAACAAAAATATAATAAAATATCTGAAAAATAAAATATATTATTTCAATCCTAAATTCTGCTGTTTAGTATATTAATTTAATCTTCAGTTATAATTGTTCCTGCTTTTCCCTCAGCTGCTTCAACAACTTTTTCTATTGAAGTTATAACAGAATTATTTCCGGTATCTTTAACAAATTTGACCGCAGATTCTACTTTGGGCTTCATACTACCATTCCCAAACTGGCCCTGTTTAATATATTCTTCCATATCTGAAACTGAAGCTTTTTTTATCTTTTTTTCTCTATCTGTACCATAATTTATCATAGCATTTTCTACATCAGTTAAAATCAAAAAAAGATCTGAGGAAGAGTTTTCAGCCAGAATACAGCCTGCTCTGTCCTTATCAATAACTGCTTCTACTCCTCGCAAATGCCCATTTTCTTCAATAACAGGAATTCCTCCCCCTCCAGAAGCAATTACTATTTCTCCATTTTCGATTATACTATTTATAATTTCTGATTCAATAATTTTTATCGGTTCTGGTGAAGCAACAACCCTTCTCCAGCCGCGGCCGCTGTCTTCAATCCAGGTTTCTCCACTGGTATTTATCATTTTTTCTGCATGTTTTTTATCAAAAAAAGGACCAACCGGTTTGCTGGGTTCTTTAAAGGCTGGATCATTTTTATCTACTAAAACCTGTGTAACAACAGCTGCAGCATTTTTCTCTAAACCAAGTTCTCTTAGTATATTAAAAAGGCTGTTCTGAATCATATAGCCAATAAACCCCTGTGTTTGGGAACCACATGCATCAAGAGGCATTGCTGGTACTCTGCTGCTTCCAGCCTCCTGCTGTATTAAAATATTGCCCACTTGAGGACCATTTCCATGTGTAATGATAATTTCGTGCCCTTTAAGGGCCAGCTGTCCAATCTGTCTGCAGGTTGAATAAACATTTGCAAACTGCTCACTGTAGCTTCCTTTTTCTCCCGGCTTTAAAATAGCATTTCCACCTAAAGCTATTGTTAATCTCATAAGTTATTACCTCCATAGTTATATTTATTTAATCAAATTATAAAAGTAACTGTAAACAATTAGTAACTGTAAACAATTAGTAACTGTATACAATTATAGTTTATTATTTTATCTAAGATATTTCAATTAAAATATCACCTATATCTACTTTATCACCCTTTTTTACAGATATTTTTTCTATTTTCCCATCTTTGGGAGAAATTATTTCATTTTCCATTTTCATTGCTTCCAAAATAAGCAGGATCTCCCCCTGTTTTACTTTATCTGACTCAGAAACAAGTATATCTACTACTGTACCATTAATTGGTGCTTCAACCGCATTTCCTCTAATAATAGAATCAAACATTTTTTCTGGCCTCGGCATTTTTAGACTGGTGTATTCCTGATCAGCCGATTTTCCTTCTGAATTTTTACAGAAATTATACGCCTGTTCTACCTCTTCAACTTCAACGTCATAATGATTTCCATTGACTTTTATTTTGAATTTTTTTAACATCTCAGTTAACTCCTTTTTTCAATGTTCTTTATCTTAAATGACTTATTATTAACATTACCATCATAAATTGTCAGCAGAGCTGCTTTGATAACAGCTTTTACTTCTTCTGAAATTCTTTTGTTTCTCACATAAATTCACATCCTGATATAAAAATATAATTATTACAGAGGCATATTACTGTGTTTTTTGGCAGGTCGTTCTTCTTTTTTATCAATCATAATATTTAATGCAGCAGCCAATTTTTTTCTGCTTTCTGAAGGCAGAATTACATCATCAATATATCCTTCTGCAGCTGCCTGATAGGGATTAGCAAAATTTTCTCTATATTCTTCTATTTTTTCTGTACGTACTTTTTGTGGATCATCTGCAGCATTGATTTCTCTTCTAAAAATAATATTTGCCGCTCCCTGAGGTCCCATTACTGCTATCTCAGCTGACGGCCAGGCGAATACATAATCTGCCCCCAGATGCCTGCTGCTCATGGCTATATAAGCTCCTCCATAAGCCTTACGTAAAATTACATTTATTTTGGGAACAGTTGCTTCAGAATAAGCATAAAGCAGTTTTGCTCCATGTCTTATTACTCCACCATATTCCTGATCCACACCGGGGAGATATCCAGGTACATCTGTAAATGTAATAATAGGTATATTAAATGAATCACAAAATCTTATAAACCGTGATGCCTTATCTGAAGAATCTATATCCAGACAGCCGGCTTTAAATTTAGGCTGATTTGCAACAATACCTACTGAATTTCCGGCTATTCTGGCAAATCCAACAACTATATTGCGGGCATAAAAAGGCTGAACTTCAAAAAAGAAATCATTATCAACAACCCTTTCTATTACATCTCTTACATCATAAGGTTTGTTAGGATTATCAGACACAATATCTTCCAGATCTTTAACCAGCCTGTCAGCAGAATCGTCTGTTTCTCTAAAAGGAGGTTTTTCCTTATTATTAGAGGGAAGAAAAGAAAGAAGAGTTTTGATCTGGTCAAATGTTTTTTGCTCATCCGGTGCAAGAAAATGAGCATTACCACTTATTTCATTATGTGTCATACCCCCGCCGAGTTCTTCAGAAGAAACTTCTTCACCAGTTACAGATTTTATAACCTGAGGACCAGTAATGAACATTTTACTTGTATCATTAACCATAAATACAAAATCGTTTAAAGCAGGAGAATAAGATGCTCCTCCAGCACAGGGGCCCAGTATAACAGAAAGCTGGGGAATTACTCCAGAATTAAGGGAATTTCTGTAAAAAATACCTCCATAACCGGCTAGTGACCCTACACCCTCCTGGATTCTAGCACCACCTGAATCATTTAAGCCAATAACTGGAACACCCGCTTTGCCAGCCATATCCATCATTTTCCATATTTTTTTTGCATGCATTTCTCCAAGTGAGCCGCCCATTGCTGTAAAATCCTGAGCATATAAAAAAACTCTGCGGCCATTAATTCTTCCCTGACCTGTTATTACCCCATCTGCTGGCACATCTTTATCCTCCATACCCAGCTGAGTACTGTGGTGTTCTACAAATATCCCGATTTCTTCAAATGTATCTTCATCAAGCAGCAAATCTATTCTTTCGCGGGCTGTAAATTTACCTTTATCATGCTGCCTTTTAACTCTTTTTTCTCCACCACCGGCCATCAATCTTTTTCTTTTTCTATTTAATTTATCTATTTTCTCTTTCACGATATTGCCTCCTTAATTTCACATACGGCTAAAATTTTCTTTAACACTTTTCTGACGAAAAAAATAGTTCTACACTAAATTTAATTTGATCAAATCTTTCAAACTTAAATACATCTTTTACTTTAAGTCCGATTAGTTTTTTTAAAAAATTGTACCTCTTTAAAAGAGATTTGCAATATTAATCATACCTTAACTAAATTAAGTAAGTCAAGTTTTAAAAATATTAGGCCGCCATTTAATGACGGCCTTTATCTAAAATTTCTAAGTAGATTTTTATTTTTCGTACTTTTTCAAAACAAGACAGGCATTTTGACCACCAAAACCAAAAGAATTTGACATAGCTGCTTTTAAATCTTCTTTTTCTACAGCTTTATTTGGAACATAATTAAGATCACATTCTTCATCTGGGTTATCCAGATTCATAGTTGGCGGTATAATTCCATTTTTAAGTGTTAAAGCTGTTAAAATAGTTTCAATACCACCAGCAGCTCCCAGCAGGTGACCTGTAACTGATTTTGTAGAGCTGATCATTAGATTTTCTGCATAATTTCCAAATAGTTCTTTTACTGCATGTGATTCGTATTTATCATTAAGTGGGGTAGATGTTCCGTGTGCATTTATATAATTAATTTCTGACAGGTCAAGTCCGGAACTCTTTACTGCTGCTTTCATAGCTCTACCTGCACCTTCTCCTTCTGGAGCAGGCTGTGTTATATGATATGCATCTGCTGATGCACCATATCCTATAACTTCAGCAATAATATCTGCCCCTCTTGCAAGTGCTGTTTCCAGTTCTTCCAGTACAACTACACCGGCTCCTTCACCTATAACAAAACCATCTCTATCTTTATCAAAAGGACGGCTTGCTTTTTCCGGTTCATCATTTCTGGTGGAAAGTGCTTTCATAGAAGAAAAACCAGCCAGTGCTGAAGGGGTTATAGATGCTTCAGCTCCACCTGCAAGCATTACTCTGGCAGAACCTCTTTTTATCATTTCAAATGCTTCTCCAACAGCTGTTGTACCTGAAGCACATGCTGTTACTGTATTCATATTGGGTCCTTTAGCCCCAGTATAAATAGCTACATTACCAGCAGCCATATTGGAAATCATCATTGGTATAAAAAATGGACTTACTCTTTTGGGACCTCTTTCATTAAGCTTAACTACCTGTTCTTCAAAAACTTCTATCCCACCAATACCAGATCCTATGATAATACCAGTATCTAAAGCAAGTTCTTCATCCAATTCTAGATTCGCATGTTCTAAAGCCTTCATAGATGCGATAATGGCATATTGGCTGTAAAGAGCCATTCTTTTGGCTTCTTTTCTATCTATATATTTTCCGGTGGAAAAGTCTTTTATTTCTGCACCAATCTGACTGGCATATTCTTCAGTATCAAATGATTCAATTTTACTAATGCCAGATTTTCCAGAAACTACATTTTTCCAGAATTCATCTACCTGATCTCCAAGTGAGTGCAGCACTCCTGCACCGGTGATAACAACTCTCTTTCCCATTATAAAATCTCCTTCCAGATATAAAATTTTATTTAAGTTTTTTTAATGTTTTTTTCAAACTTTTTTCATCTTCAACATTATATGCTGTTAACTTCCTATCTATTCTGCGCATCAGACCTTTTAAAACTCTTCCAGGTCCAACTTCTATATATGTTTCATAACCATCTTCTTTAAATCTTTCTATAGTTTCTACCCAGCGAACACTATTAGTAAGCTGTTTTATAAGTGCATCTTTAATTTCTGCACCACTCTGCAGATATGAAGCAGTCACATTTGCAATAAACGGAATCTCAGCTTCAGTAAAATTTGTATTTTCAATTTCTCTTTTCAGCTCTTTTTTGGCAGGCTCCATTAGAGGAGAATGGAAGGCACCACTTACCTGTAGTGGAATTACTTTTTTAGCTCCTTTTTCTTTTAAAATTTCTTCAGCTGATTTAACCGCCTTTTTTTCTCCAGAAATAACCACTTGACCGGGAGAATTATAATTGGCAACAGTACAAATTCCATCTATCTCCGCCAGTACTGATTTTATGACTTCATCAGCAAGTCCAATAACAGCAGCCATTGTTCCTCTGCCTTCCGGGTCTGCCTGATCCATCAGTTCACCTCTGCGGCGAACCAGTTTCAGCCCATCAATAAATGAAATTACACCCGCTGCTGAAAGTGCACTGTATTCGCCCAAACTGTGTCCTGCCGCTGCAGAAGGGAATATTCCTTCTTCAGCAAGCACTTTATTTACCATGGCACTAACTATATATATAGCAGGTTGGGTATTTTTAGTATTATTTAATTCTTCTTCCGGACCATTAAAGATCAAATCTTTAATATCAAAATCCAGAATTTCAACAGCCTGATCCATTATTTCTGCAGCAGATGGATATTTATTGTATAATTCTTTTCCCATTCCTACATATTGTGAACCCTGTCCTGAAAATAAAAAAACTAATTTTTCACTCATTTTAAAACCTCCAATACTTTATCCTTTAAGATCATTCCATTCCATAACTGCTGATGCCCATGTTAAACCAGCACCAAATGCAACCAATAGTACTATATCTCCATTTTTAATTAACCCTTTTTCTTCAGCTTCTGCCAGTGCAATCGGTACAGATGCTCCAGATGTATTTCCGTATTCCGGCAGATTAACATAAACCTTATCACTTTCCAGCTTTAATCTTTTTGCAGAAGCATCTATGATCCTTGTATTTGCCTGATGTGGTATCAGCAGATCAATATCTTCTTTTTTAAGTCCGGCCTGTTTTAAAACTTTTAGTGACGCTTTACTCATTGTCTTTACAGCAAATTTAAATACCCTATTACCTTCCATAACTAAGTAGTGTTCATTATTTTTAACTGTTTCTTCTGTAGTAGGTTTTTGTGATCCTCCTGCTGGAATATATAATGCATCTTTTCCCGAACCATCAGATCCTAAATGTGATGCAAGAATACCACCACTTTCTGTCGGCTTTAAAACAGCAGCACCTGCGCCATCTCCAAAAAGAACACAGGTTGTTCTATCTTCCCAGTTTACTATTTTAGAAAGTGTTTCTGTACCAATAACCAGTATATTGTTGTACATTCCTGTTTCTATAAACTGACTAGCAACACTTAATCCATATACAAATCCTGAACAGCCTGCTTCCAGATCAAAAGCCGCAGCTTTATTTGCTCCAAGTTCATCCTGTATAATACAGGCAGTAGCAGGAAAAGGCATATTCGGTGTTACTGTGGCAACCAAAATCAAATCCAGATCTTCTGCATCAAGTTCTGCATTTTTTAAAGCTGCTCTGGCAGCTTTTAAACCAAGTTCAGATGATGGTACATCATCTGCTGCTATTCTTCTTTTTTCTATTCCAGTTCTTGACTTTATCCACTCATCATTCGTATCCACAATTTTTTCTAGATCTTTATTTGTCATTACTTTTTCTGGCAGGTATTTTCCCATACCAGCAATTGTAGCTTTTCTCAAAATTATCACCTTCCTCAGGGTAATCTAATAAAGTTATATCAGATTTCTGACCGATAGTCAAGTTTTAGATGAATCTAAAATAATTCGACATCGACCAAATCACCTTTATTAAAACCTTCTGTATTTATCTTAACTTTAATTACACCATCTGCCTCTGCAAGAATACTTATCAACCCTGATTTACCAAGTAGTGGAAGAGCTTTCAACTTTCCAGATTCTTCTACTAATTTTACTGGAAAATAGTGTTCACTACCTTTTTCAGACATAATATTTCTGCTTAAAACAGCTTTTTTTATATTCTTTTTAATTTTATTTTTTTCGTCATCTACTGTCAGCAATTCTTCTACTGCTTTTTTTACAAATATGCTGCTTACATTCCAGCTTGAGCCTGGATGACCTGGCAGTCCAAAAACAGCCTGTTTTCCCAGAACAGCAAATATAGTAGGTTTACCCGGTTTTACAGCTACACCATGAGCCAAAACTCCTGGACTGCCGAGCTTATTTAATACTTTAACTGTCATATCTTTTAACCCAATAGAACTTCCTCCAGAAATCAATATTATATCCTTATCTTTATTTTTTAAGATCATTTCTTCCAATTTTTCTGGTTTATCTTCTACAATACCAGCTATTTCTGCTTCTGCTCCCCATTTTTCTAATAATAATTTTAAGACAGGTGAATTGATATCTCTTATTTCTCCAGCAACTGGTCTTTTATCAGCAGATACAAGTTCATCCCCGGTTGATATTACTACTGCTTTTGGTTTTTTTACTGCTGGGATTTCAGTAATTCCAAGTCCGGCAAAGGCACCTATATGCCTTGGAGTTATTTTTCTGCCTTTTTTTATAATAATATCATCTGCTTTCATATCTTCACCTTTTTTGATAATATTTTCTCCAGGTGATACTGATGTGAAAATTTCCACAAGCTTGTCGCTGATTTTTTCTGTTTCTTCAATCATTACTACACTATCTGTTCCCTCCGGCAGCATAGCTCCTGTTGGTATATAAACTGTTTCTCCTTCTTTTATTATAGGCTCAGCTTTTTTACCCATTTCCACTTCTCCTGCTATATTCAGATATGCAGGAAGAGAAGATGAAGCTCCATTTGTATCAGCAGCTTTTACAGCATAACCATCTACTGCTGAACGATTAAAAGGGGGGAGAAATTCTCCTGCCTTAATATCTGCTGCAGTAATTCTATTTAATGAAGAAAGATAATCAATATTTTCTATTTCTACTTTTCGATCTTTTAAACTATTTGTGATAATATTTTTTAATTTATCTGCAGTAATTAAATCAAAAAATTCTCCCAACTATATCACTCCTAATAAAATATTATATTTTTATGTTTAAAATAATCCCAGCTGACATTTTTTAACTTTTATATTTTGATCATGAATTATTTTTCCTACCCGTCCAACATTGATTTTGAGCAAATCTGCCAGCAGGTGTGTCTGATAGCAGGTTAAACTGTCTGCTTTGATTTCAATCGGTAGTTCTGTCAGCTTTCTGCGCTGCAGCAGTATATTTGAGCTTACAATAATATGTGCTCTATTTTTTATTATCCTGGCAGACTCTTTTTCTTCCTCTTCACTATTATCAAGATAAAAAATCAGATCAGGATTTAAAAAATTATTTAAAGTGTTCCCTTCAATAAGCAGCCGCTCCACTTTTCCAATTAAATTTTCTACAATATTAAAAGCTTCCGGAATTTGACTGGCAGGACTTTTTAGCAGTACAACTCTGTCAGCACCAGATTCTATAAACCTTGCAGTATCTGTACCTTTTTGATGTATTATCTTTCTATCTGTAATAATTTTATACTGATTTAGACTGTTATCTATTGAAGTTTTAATAACGGCAGTTTTATATCTGCTGTCTTCCAGCATTAAACTTATCAAAGTAGTTTTACCTGCTTTACTTGTAGAACCAGCCACTCCAATAATATCCATTTTAAATCCTCCCCATATAATATACTTGATGCTGTCAAAATATAGCACCATAAAGATAAATATTTTTAGATAAGTCAGCTTTTTTTATTATATATGCAAACTTATCTTTAATATATCTATTTCTATATTATCTTCATTTATCCTTCATCTAATTTTGTATATTACAGATCACTGATACTGCTGGATAATTATTAAAAGCCACCATATATAATATATGATGGCTTAGGTGTTATGTCAAAATCTTTATCATTATTTATTTTTAGAACAGGCCTGATATCTTACCATCTGCATCTATGTCTATATCTTCTGCTGATGGTCTCTTAGGTAGCCCAGGCATTATCAGCACTGGCC